>VMSU01000087.1 GCA_013792005.1 Desulfobulbaceae bacterium | reverse complement strand
CTTTGGGCCATCTGTGGTCGCACCTCAATCACAAAATCCTCGACGTAGCGCTGCTACGCCTGCGGTTTTGTTCAATCGGTGCAACCAAATCTGACCCAGATCCGGGCGCGATCCAGGTAAATTGGTAATTTCCGAGTCCCTTATTGACCAGGAACATCAGCATGCTCACACTCCCGCCAGTCAAAACCCATAAAAACGCCGGTTTCACCCTCATCGAACTTATGGTGGTCATGGTCATCCTCGCCATCTTAGCAGGCCTCATCGTCCCCAGGATCATGGGACGTCCCGAAGAGGCACGACGGACAAAAGCCGCGATCCAGATCCAAAATCTGGAAACTGCGCTCAAACTTTACAGTTTAGATAACGGAGCCTACCCTACAACCGAGCAAGGGCTTGAGGCCCTGGTCACTCCGCCAAGTGTAGGCAAATTGTCCAGCAAGTGGCGAGAGGGGGGATATCTGGAAAAAGGCCGAGTCCCCAAGGACCCATGGAGCAACGATTTCATCTATCTCCATCCCGGCATCCAAGGGGAGTACGAAATCATCTCCTATGGCGCCGATGGCCAACAGGGCGGTGAAGGGAAAGATGCCGACATCTCCAACTGGGACATTGAATAGCACCCGCCACCCCTGGAATTTTTATTGGTTTAAGGACATGCTGCCGGTGAGTGCTCCCCCATGCCGCAAAAAGATCGAGTTCCCACCAAGGCAATGTCTATTTTCCTTCAAGCAGTGCCAGGGGTTTACCCTGATCGAGGTCGCCGTAGTCCTGCTGCTGATCACCATCATCCTCGGCTTGGCAATCCCCCGCTTACACGGACAATTTTTCAGCAACGACTTAGGACGCACAACACGAATGATCGGCGGACTTGCCCAGGAAGCCCGACTCTCTGCCATGCGCGAGGGAAAAACCTATGGTATGGAAATAGATCCCAGCCAGCATCACCTCCGGGTGTTTCGAGATGAGGTGCTCGTTGATGGCAGCACCAAAAAAACCTCAAGCCGAGAAATCAAGGCCGTTAAGATCCCGGATTCTGTCACCATCACCGATATTTGGATTAGCGGCAACGGGAAAGTCCGTGGCCAGGTAGACCTCTATTTTTCACCGAAGGGCCGCGCAGACCACGCCATCATCCATCTTCAAGATGCAAAGGGGGATCAAGTCAGCTTGGTAATCGAACCTTTTTTGGACCGGGTCAAAAGCGTCCCCGGCTACCTGGACGTGGATCAATGAAGGCCAAGACCCGACGCTGCTCTCAAGGGTTCACCCCGCACACTTCTTCTAACGGCTTCACACTACTTGAAGTGATGATAGCATTGGCGATCATCGCCATTGCCTTTACCGCCATGCTTTCCTCCCAAGCCCGCAATATCTCGCTCGCCACCGAAACCAAATTCCAGACCACCGCACCACTGCTGGCCCAGGACATCATGACCCGCTCCCTCTCGGCCACTCAGATCAAGAGCATTTCCGAACAAGGCGAATGGGGAGACGATTTCCCCGGCTATCGATGGCAGACACTGATTACTCCGGCTGCCATGGGACTGGACCCTGCACTCCAAGGCCTCTTCAAGATAGACGTCACGGTGTCGTGGCAGGATCAGACCCGCTACACCTATCACCAGAGGGGGTATCTCTTCATCGCCCCACCCGGATCATGACCAGCCCTTACCCAAAACGATATTTTTCACTACCGATCCGCTCGTACCAGGCAGGGTTTACCCTGCTCGAGATACTGCTGGCACTTTCCATGTTCGCGCTGCTGATGTCAATTCTCTATATGACCATAGGGCAATCGATGGACCTGGTCAGCCGCACAGAACAGCAGGGCGAGATCTACGCTATGGCCAGAACGGCAATGCTCCGAATTCAAGAAGACTTGGAAGCAATACCTCTCCTGCCTCCGCTCAAGGACTCCGAAAACAACCCGGTTGCAAGACGCCAGTTTATCCTGACAGATCAGACAGATAAAAGCCTGGACAACGACACCATCCAATTCATTTCCAGGGCCAATGTCCCTGCCGGCAACACACGTAAATTCCAAGCACAAGGCACACTCATTACCTACAGCGCCGAAAAAACCACCGACTCGACACTAACTCTATTCAGAACCGCCACGCCCCTTGAGAGTGAGGAGCAGCATCCTTCATCCGAAGATCGAGCTATCCTCTGTGAACTACTGACGGGTATCGATTTCAAGTGCGCTGATGGACACAATCAAGAATATTCCTCCTGGGACAGCAATGCCAACCCAGAATCCGGAATACCCCAACGGGTAACTGTTACCCTCCGTTTCCATGACCCAACCGCACCATCAGGGGATATCCATTTCACTACCAGTTTCCTGATTCCGGTCAGCGCCAACCGATGACCTCTCCACTGGCCAACAACAGAGGAGTCGCCCTGCTCACCACCCTCCTGGTTCTCGTCTTCATGGTGGTTATCACGCTCAACTTCGGCTCCGTCATTCGTCGGAATTTAACTGGCGCCGCCTACAGCATGACCCGCATCGACCTGCAGCAACGCGCCCGATCGACAGTCAGCCTGGCAAGTTCCGTACTCTATGCCGATCAGAAACTTAACCACCACGACTCGCTCCTCGACCACTGGGCCAACCAACCGTGGCTCAAACAACAGGCCGACACCTTGTTTGACGATGGCGCCATCGATCTCACCATTGACGATCATTCAGGGCGTCTCCAGGTCAACGCCTTGATCACTGCGGAAGGAGCCTTCGAGCCAGAACAAAAAAATCGCTTTATGCGCCTGCTCACCTCGGAGGAGATCAGAGTCTCTCCAGAAGAGGCGGGGCAAATCCTCGACGCCATCAAGGACTGGCTTGACCCTGATGACGACATCACCGAATTCGGGGCAGAAAACTCGTGGTACCAAACCTTGGCAGCGCCATACTCTTGTCGTAACGGGCCAATAGCCTCAATCGACGAACTGTTGCTCGTTCGCGGGATCAGTGACGAATTGCTCTATGGCACGGAGGTCCGCCCCGGCATCGCCCAGTTCTTTACTCCCTACGGCACCGATTGCCTAGTCAACATCAACACGGCCAACTCCATTGTGCTGCGCACCTTAAGTGAAGGGATCGACCAGGCAACTGTGGAGGCCCTGCTGGCCTACCGCACTGACCACGCCCACGATCTTGCCTCAACAGACTGGTATAAGAGCGTCTACGGCGATTTGCACATCCCAATGATTACTGTAAACAGCAGTTTTTTTGAGATACGAATACAGGGCAACTTACGAAACGTTACCATTAGGGCGCTCGCCATGATGTATCGACCCCACAAACCGGCTCTCCCGGAGAATACCCCCCTTCCTCCCATCATGATTTCATGGCAGGTTGAATAATCACCAAAATCACCAGCGACCCATAGCAAATACCAGAGACAATTCCCTTGATTTTGCCTTCATCCTGTGTCATACATGACAATTCGTCGCGCCCCACTGCCTTGACCAATATCCAAGCGCTATTCACCCTAACCTGGCAGTTAGATGCGGCAGAGGAAATCCAATAAGATGAGAGGGCTCTCCTTTCTCGGCATGGCACTGAGTATCCCGTGCCTTGCCCTGTTAAACCCCATACTCGGCGAAATGATGGCGCCAGGACACCCCGTGTCATTGTCGGCCAAAAACTTATCTGGCAACTCGTATCAATTCCCTCGGCAGCCGCAAGAGATTTCCGGATTCAACTATCATTTAAGTCGAGCGGGAAGAGAGGTCTTGTCCTTCAAAGGAGAGAGACTCCGGCTGCAAAATAAAAAGTTAGGTTTTTTCCGTTTCGCTCTGCTTCAGGAGATATATGTCAATCAAGGGACATTAATAATCCGACAACCATCCCAAACCGAAGAGACCGGGCCAAACCAACCTCAACACCTATCGGAGCTTCTGGCTATCGACTCGCTATTCTCACCCTTTCCGGGAGCAAATATATCGGCGCTGATATGCCAACCTATATGCATTACCATCGACCAGGAAGGACGGGAACACAAGGCAACCATCATAGCAGGAACCGCTCGGATACAGCCCGGCAAACAAACGATCCGTTTTGAAGGAAAAGTCGAACTCTCCACTGGTGATACCGTTCTCAACACAGAGTGGCTGGAAATAGACCCTGAAGACGCTTCAATCGTGACGAGGTCATATACCGTTTTAACCGGCCAAAGAAAATTCCAAGGGAACAAGCTGCGCAGTAATATTTTCCTCACCACATTTAAATAATCTGACAGCGCCAAGACCACATTAATTACCCATAGCGTGACCCAACCACACCTAAAATGTGTTCTGTAAGCACATCAACAAGGAGAGAGAGGAAGCAATGATCAAACGTATTGTAGGGACTGTTTTCGCAGTGGGGATATTCGTCCTGGGATATTCAACATTGAGCCAGGCGTCGAGCGCCAAAGTTACCGAAGGACGGAGCGCTTTGTTCAACAACGGCTCGCCCACAGTTCCAGGCATCCTTACAGCCAACACCGCATTCGCATCAGCAGTCCAGAGTGATGCCACTGACCGTGAAGCTCGTTTCTTCACCGCAGTAACCCGGGTTTTAGCTTCAGCCCTGACCATGTCCCCGACAGATTCTGGTTTAACCACTATCCGAGACCTCCTCGAAAGCTTTGGTATTACCCACAACAACAATGATTACCTTGATATCGACTCCCCTTATGACGCCCCTCTAGAAGTTGACGGCAAGTACTATCCACCAACGACCATTCCGTCCGCCAGCAAAGTTACCGACTATCTTGCCGGCCCTCTGGTCACCATGCTTACTGCCTCAATAACAGATCTTGATGTAATCATAAAATCGACTAATTCCTTTACCCTGACCTTGACCGCTACCGAAACCGGGAATCTTCCCGTTGAAATTGACTTAGGCGACGTCCTTACTCTAAAGGCCTTGCTCTGCACCATCAAGGCACAGGCCCTGATCTTCCATGCCTGGGACATGGACAATGCCGACCTCCGCCAGATATTCATTCTCGGCAATGCCGGAGTTTTTCAACTGCAACGGGATCTACTGGACAAATACACCAAATTGATGAAGTTGAAGACAACCTCCTCGACAACCATGACCGCAGCTAAGACAGCGCTGCTCCTGGCTATCGATACCTCACAATTAGCATATAACTCAATCTCCAACGAGGTTGATGCCCAGACCGACGACCTCTTCACCTTTGCCGACCAACAGGAAATGGATGCGGCCAAGGACGCACTTATCACCTTAAACGAAGTAAAAAATTCCATTGTCGGAAATCGTCCGGCCTTAGTGGGAAATGGAGCAATTGACGACGTCGATGCAAAATTTGACTTCTCCGTCCTGTTTGGCAAAAGTGGACAAGCGCCTATCGATATCCGTTCCCATCTGCCTAAATTCACGGCTGATGGAGAATTTGCCACAGCCCCCATTGACCCTACCATCGGTGGACTTTGGCCCAACATGACCCAGGATGAATGGCCGTCCTTAACAACAGAAATTCCGGTAAAAACAATTACCATCGATGGCTCGGCCTCTGACTGGAACGGAATCCCCAACCTCGGAGAAGGGTGGCCTTGGTCTTACAACAACTCCACACCACCGGCTACCATTGACATTCAAACACTCTCTATCGCCAGAGATGCCAAGTACCTCTATTGGATGATCAAAACTGCATCGCCCCCCCCAGGAAAAGATATTAATGTCGGCATAGGATTTTACAATGAAGACTCAAGTGGGAATAGTAACGTCTATGCTGAGATCGAATTGGATGAATCCGGAAATATGTCCTATCTCCTTTACACTTACGACCTCAATTGGAACATGGATGAACTGCCAACCTCTAACTCCGATATTAGAATTGGCAATGTCATAGAAGGAAGAATTCTGCTCTCACAGTTGCCTGGCTTCACCAAACTCATCCTGGGAGCTGAGATTTGGCAATCCTTGGGGATGGACGCTGATAGTTGGAATAGCGATACGTTCCTGCTGCTACCAACAACGACCGTTTCAGGTACTATCCAGTACAACCCCAAAGTCACCGGCATCAATGTCGGAAAAACCTTTGTTACCGCCTATAGTGGACCGATCCCACAAATATCTACGCTCCTTGGCTCAGCGGTGATCAGTGACGTTGGCGCCTATTCAATCCCGGGATTGCCCATAGGTTCCACGATCTATCTCTTTGCCTATGGCGACACCGATAATAACGGCATCATGAACTCGGGTGACTACAGCGGGACAGCTACAGTAAAACCGCTAACCAGCACCGCCATTAAAAACTTAGGTATCACCAGAATCTCCCCATCAGAAACCGAACTCTCCGCGACAATACACCCTGGCTGGAATCTCCTCAGTTCTCCAATTGGATTCAACGTACCGGCCACCCTGATGCCAGCAAAAGCATCGATCACCAGTGCCTGGAAATGGCACGGAAGCAAATGGGAAGTCTACATTACTACCGATGGCGATGGAGGAAAAACGTACGCAGCCTCCAAGGGATTTGGATTCCTGGAAGAGATCACTCCAGGAGAGGGATTCTGGCTCAACAGCCCAAGCAAAGTCCCCTTCAATATGCCGTTATTGGGGGTCCCAGACATTGGCCCGTTGGCCCTGGCCAACGGTTGGAACCTGGTAGGCCTAAAAGGTGAATATCCAACCTACGTGTCTACAATCAGCGCTGAAAACAGCGGGATTGTCTCTATCTGGAAATGGGATAATGGTAAATGGTCAGTAGCCCTGCCCGGCGAGGAGACCCCAGGCGGCTATGCTGCCAGCAAAGGTTTTAGCCACCTTTCCACAATCAACCCTGGCGAAGGCATTTGGATCAACAAATAATTACACACCCATCGCTCCCTGCTTACTGCTGATTATTGGTAACTACCCTGGTTAACGGTGATCAGTTATCAGTTACCGGTTTACAGTTAACAGACTCACAAATATCATCAGCATAGAATAATTCATGATATCTGTGAGTCTGCCAACCATTTGTAGAAATCACTAACCGCTAGCTGACAACCGTAAACCAATAACCTGAGTAGTTAAAATTGTTGATTATCACCGATCTTGAGCATCAAAAGTTTTACCGTCATGCCGAGCGGAACCCGGCATAACGGTACTGCCAAAGGGTAAACTTAACGTTTTTTTCGCTCTCCACCATCTTTCTAGTTGCCCAAAGTCGACTGCGTTTTTATAGTAACACCACGTTTATGCAAAAAGATGAGACCAGTATTTCCTGCCCAAATAACCAGGAACACTTCAGGTCTTCACTCCCCACAGCTTGTTTCCGTACCATAACCGCAGGAGAGATTACACATGAAATTAGGCATTAACGGCCTTGGCCGTATCGGTAAACTGTCAGTATGGCACCATGCAGGCAGAAAGCACTTCTCTGAAATTGTCGTCAACATTGGCCGCGAAGTTGGACAGGGGCTGAACGACCTCGCCGCCTCTATCGAACGTGACAGCACCTACGGCAAGCTCAGTAATTACCTCTTCGGCTTCAAAGGTGGTCGAGTAATCGAGAACCTCAACGAAGAAAAAGGTACTATGACCGTTAACGGTGTCCCGCTCACTATCCTTCGTCAATCTCGTAACCCTGGAGACATCAAGTGGAAAGAGAACGGAGTACGCCTGGTAGTTGACACCACCGGCGTCTTTAATGACCCCACCGCCGACGCCGATGCCCCCAAGGGAGCATTGCGCGGTCATCTCAAGGCCGGGGCGGAAAAGGTGATCCTCTCCGCCCCCTTCAAGATCAAGGCCAAGGGATTGAACATGCCGGATGATGCCATCACCACAGTTATGGGCATCAACACCGACGACTATATCCCCACCAAGCACAGTCTGATCTCCGGCGCTTCATGCACCACAACCTGCCTGTCGTACATGATCAAACCACTGATGGATCACTTCGGGGCCGACAATTTCCTGAGCGCTTCAATGGTCACTATCCACGCCGCCACCGGCAGTCAACAGGTCCTGGACCGCCTGCCCAGCGCAGGGGCAACCGACCTGCGAAAGAATCGAAGTATCTTAAACAACATCATCCTGACCACCACCGGCGCTGCCAAGGCCTTGAAGCTTGTCATCCCAGAGATGGGCAATATCGGCTTCATCGCAGAATCAGTGCGGATTCCGACCTCATCAGGTTCCCTGATCATCCTGGTCATCAATCTCCAGGACGATCTGCAAAATCCGATCAAACGTGACACGATCAACTCTATCTATCGTGATTACTCCAGCCGTACTCCATACCTGGTCTACACCGATGAACAAAATGTCTCCTCAGACATTATCGGCACCCCGTTTGCCGCAGCCATCATAGAAGGCACCGAAAACCACACCCGGACAGCCTCAATCAAAGTCAATCTGAAAAAGCTCGGCATCGGGTGCTTAAACGGCCATCCGGATATCCTGGACATCCCCGTCACCCAAACCGTGATTTACGGCTGGTACGATAATGAACTGGGCAGTTACACCAACATGCTTGCCGACCGAACCGTGTCCATCGCCGAGCAGATGGTGTGATCCAAACGGGCGGGATTCAGGTGATACGCTCCAAAAACCGAAGCGCTCCTTTCCCGTGAAACCCGCCCGGCTCGAAGTGAGCGCCATGACCCAAGCCGATCTTGCCGGGGTTTGGGCCATCGAACAGACACTCACCGGACCATGGACCTATGATCAACTCAAGGATGAGTTGACCTTGCCTCATGGCTGGCACTTCGTGATCAGACTCCCAGCCTCAGCTGAAACGAAATCTTACTTAATGCAAGCAGTTGAGACGGAGCGCCATCCGCCACGAACCCACCCTCTCTCATCCACTACCCGTATCCTCGGCTACATCTTTGGCGCCACCATTCTTGACGAGGCAGAAATCCGCAAAATTGCGGTAGACCGTGAATACCGCAGACAAGGTCTCGCCTCAATCCTGCTGACAGCGGTTGATCAATTCCTCTTGGCCTCATTGGTCAAGGAATGTTTTCTTGAACTACGCGCATCGAATCGCATTGCCCTGACCTTGTATCAAAAAAATGGGTTCCAGATCGTAGGCCAGAGAAAAAACTACTATACCACGCCCGCAGACGATGCTATCCTAGTAAAAAAACAATTAATTACTCAAGTTGAATAATAACTGCTCAGGTTGTCGGTTTACGGTTGACAGTTGACGGTGATAGGGTCCTGCCAATGGCTGAGAACACACTGACATTGAGTATCATGCGATGATTTATGACTAACCATGATTCTTTTAACCGTAAACCGACAACTAATTACCGTTAACCTGTGTAGTTACGTTGAACAATAGATTGCGTTGTTCCATTTCAGCCATAGATAGCGATTTTTTTGTGTCCCAACTCGCAATGCCACCCGGCCCACAAACTTATCACAAGGAGTCCTTGTCATGATGCAAATACACGATCTTGATGTGACCAACAAACGAGTCCTGATGCGGGTGGACTTTAATGTCCCCATGGATAGCAGTGGGAACATCACCGATGACACCAGGATACAGGGAGTGCTACCCACGATCAGACTCCTGATCGAAAAAAACGCCAGAGTCGTACTCTGCTCCCATTGCGGACGTCCCAAGGGACAACGCCTGGAAAAATTCTCTCTGGCCCCTGCGGCAAAGCGGCTCAGTGAACTTTTGAAACAGCCGGTCCTCATGGCCCCTGACTGTTTGGGACCAGAATCCATGGCCATGGCTGACGGTCTCAAGGCAGGCGAAATAATGCTTCTTGAAAATCTCCGTTTTCATCCTGAAGAACAAAAAAACGATCCTGACTTTGCCAAGGCTCTGTCCGCCTTTGGTGATTGCTATATCAACGATGCCTTCGCTGTCTCCCACAGGGCAGACGCATCGGTCGAGGGGGTAACCCACTATTTCACCGCCAAGGCTGCCGGCCTGCTACTCTACCGAGAGATTGAATTCTTCAATAAGGCGGTAATCAATCCAGCCCGTCCATTAATGGCGATCCTCGGCGGCGCCAAGGTCTCCTCAAAACTATCGGCCATCCGCAACATGCTCGACCGGGTTAACGGGATGATTATCGGCGGGGCTATGGCTAACACCTTTCTCAAGGCCCAAGGCCACGACATCGGCTCATCTCTGGTTGAAAACGATCTGCTCGACACCGCCCGCGAGCTTCTGAGTCTGGCCAGTAACAAGAACATAACCATCCACCTGCCCACGGATTTTGTAGTGGCTGATACCTTTGCCGCCGACGCGACAACCCGGATAGTAGGGCTGGACAAGGTCCCGAACGGATGGATGATCCTAGACATCGGCCCAGACAGCGCAGCATCCTTCACCAAAGCTCTCGCTGAAGCCAAGACCATCGTCTGGAACGGCCCCATGGGAGCTTTTGAAATGACGCCATTTGCCAACGGCTCAACAGCCCTGGTCCAAGCGGTCACCAACAGCTCCGCTCTTTCCATAGTGGGTGGCGGCGATACCAATGCCCTCATCAACCAGGCCAATGCCGGCAATAAGGTCTCCTACATGTCCACCGGCGGCGGGGCCTTTCTTGAATTGATGGAAGGGAAACAACTCCCTGGGGTCACGGCCTTAGACTAAGACAACATTTCACGTTTAACAGGAGATTACACCATGCCGCGCCGCACCTTAATTGCCGGAAACTGGAAAATGCACCTTACCCTTGCGGAAGCCGCAAAACTCGCTACTGCCGTAGGACTTGCTACTACTGACGCCGAATGCGAAGTCATGATCGCTCCGCCATTTACCTCTTTGCCCACCGTGGCCGAAGCGCTGCGCGGAACCAAGGTTCTGCTTGGTTCCCAAAATGCCTGTTGGGCGGATAAAGGTGCCTTTACCGGGGAGATTTCTCCCTTGATGCTCAAGGAAATCGGGTGCACCCTTGTGATCCTCGGCCACTCCGAGCGCCGCCACCTGTTTCACGAAGATAACTCCATGATCAACCTTCGCCTGCAAGGAGTCATGTCCTTTGGTCTAATTCCAGTGCTCTGCATTGGCGAAACTCTGGAGCAACGCCAGAATGGTCACACCATACAAGTGCTTGAGTCCCAGCTCCGCGAAGGGCTTGCCGCTGTCACCCTGGACGATCCAAACCACCTGATAATCGCTTACGAGCCGGTCTGGGCCATTGGTACCGGCCAGACGGCATCCACCGAGCAGGCCCAAGACGCCCATGCCTTTATCCGAACAATTCTCGCCGACCTTTTTAAGAAAACTGTTGCTAGTGGAATTAGAATATTGTATGGTGGCTCGGTCAAATCGGACAACGTTGATGCCTTAATGGGCCAGGCGGACATTGATGGCGCGCTCGTCGGTGGCGCCGCGTTGCAAATTGATTCTTTTGCCCGGATCATTCATCATCGAACCGGCGCATAATTAAAGTTGTACCTATTCTAACCAGGATTTTTTAATGGTCACCCTGTTAACAATTGTTCATATCTCTGTCTGTTTCTTCCTAATCGTTATCGTGCTCCTTCAGCACGGCAAGGGGGCTGACATGGGTGCCTCCTTTGGTGGCGGCTCAGGACAGACAGTATTCGGCACAGAAGGTCCATTGCCATTGCTTAACAAAATCACCACGACTGGTGCCATTGTTTTTATGATTACTTCCGTCTCATTGGCCTACTACTCCGCCAACACTTCCAAAAGTTCGGTGATGAAGTCAATGCGCGTAACTGCACCAATTGAGCAACAAGTCGATATTGCACCGACTCCGGTCGAAGTGCCAATGACCCCGGAAACACAGGTCCAGAGCGAAGGCAAGACTGACCCAACGGCCCAATTCCCCGGCGCCAAGACCACAGACACACCTGCTGCAGCACCTCAAACACAAGAGGTTAAAATACCGGCTGAGTCTCAACCAAAGGAGGCTGCTCCAGCCCAAAAACAAGAACAATAAGAAATTATGCTTTGCCGAAGTGGTGGAATTGGTAGACACACCATCTTGAGGGGGTGGCGACCCACGGTCGTGCGAGTTCGAGTCTCGCCTTCGGCACCATATTGTAGTCCACAATAGTTCATAGCAGTTCTTAAAACCCGCAATCAGCAATGATTCGCGGGTTTTTTGTTTCCATCAAAAACCTTGCAAACATCTACCCGGCCAACGTATAATAGAAATTTTCACAGCACATTAAAACCCTCCGGAATAGACTGATCTATTCAATCCTATCACCAAAAATCGTAAACGTTCAGCAACACCGCATCTGCTTTGTCATCGGCCTGGTCCGCATACCATGTGTATAGCGTACAGGCCTCTTTCGCGCATCTGCAGCGATATGAACGTTTACAGTTCCGGGGTTACCTGTAGTTTTGATGCCCCAGGTGAACGGTTACAAAAAATCGATACATATCAAGAATAACAGTCTACTCTCTTGAAGTGAATATCTAACCAAACGCCACCTCTTCGAACCCAATTTTTTTGGCGCCACTTATCACCAACAACCCTACAAGAAAGAACCAACTCACCTGTCAATGGCCCTCTCTTTCCTCACAAACATCACCCTAGCCATCTCTCCCATTGAAAACTTTTAAACACATCATAACTCTGCTGGGACATAAAAATGCTCAGCTTTCGCTTGCCGGACTCAAACCCAGCGCAGCCGCCCTCCTCGCCGCCCGAGCCAACACCGCCCTCGGCGCCCCGCTGCTCCTGGTGACAGCAACCGAGTCACAGGCAGTCCAAATGGCTTCAGACCTGGCGCTATTCACCACCACCCCAATCCACCACTACCCCGGCTATGAAATACCGCCCTACTCTCCGCTGTCGCCTGACCCTCAGACCACAGCCCAACGGCTGTCAGTCCTCTACCAAATCAAGACCGGAACCGGTCCTTATATCATGGTGGCTTCCTGCGAGGCACTTCTGCGCAAAGTTCTGCCAGACATCCTGCTTACCGGTCTGGCAGAACTGATCATCAGTGGTGAGGAGGTCGATCAGGAGAACCTTTCCCGCCGTCTGGTCGAGGCTGGTTACGAGTCGATGAGCTTGGTCCAAAACGCCGGAGAATTCAGTCGCCGCGGTGGAATCATGGACATCTTTCCTCCTGGTTTTGAGTACCCTGTCCGCCTGGATTTCTTTGGCGATACGGTTGAGGCCATGCGCCTCTTCGATCCTATTTCCCAACGATCGATCCAGGAGATCACCGAAGCAGAGATTATCCCGGCTAGCGACATCCTCTATCCGGCGACCGACGCGGGACAGACCAAACTGTTAACCCGTATTCGGCAGATCTCCGAGGACCTCAGGTGGAGCAGGGACGAGCTTGATGTGATCCTTGAAAAAATCGACGGTGGACTCAAGTTTCCAGGCATTGAATTTTTTATCCCCCTGTTTTATGACACCTTAAGCGATCCGCTGAGCTTCCTGACCCCAGGCAGCATGATCTTCCTTCTTGACCCCCACCAGATCGCCAGAACCATCCAGCTGGTATGGGAACGGATTAACACCAACTACCAAGAGTCTCAAACAGCACAAACCGCTATAGTCCCTCCAGAAGAACTTTTCCTGACAGAAGAGGTGTTTAATCAACGCACTGAGCAATTCCGTCTGGTCAAACTTTTTGACTTTGAAGAATCACCAACCGAAACAACAGCGCCCCTACCCCCTGAAACAACTGGATCTCAAACCGCTTTAACCAACCCGGCAATCGATACCATTTCTCTCCACTGCGGCAACCACATCCTGATCAAACAGCACCTCGAACTGCAGCGCCAGAAATTTGGACTGCTCGCGCCACTCACCGCCTACCTCCGAGACTGGCTCAACACTGGCGACCAGATCCACATCTCATGCCGCTCCGAACGGCACGCGACCCAACTTGGCCAGATGCTCTCGGCTCACGATCTGCCCATCACGATCAGTAACGGCCCCGCACTAACGCTTACAACCACAAGCAAGGCGATTACACTCTATCCATTTCCCCTGTCCACAGGTTTTGATCTCCTTGAGGAAAAAATCCACTTCGTTTCTGAAATCGAACTCTTCGGTGAGAAACGCATCTCCAGAACCAAGAAACGCAAAGCCAAGACCGACAATGAAACTACTGTTAACTTCGAGGAGCTGAAAATCGGTGACATCGTGGTCCACCGCGACCACGGCCTGGCCATTTATGACGGCATCATCAATATCATCGTGGGCGAAGTGGCCAACGATTTCCTGCTCTTAACCTACAAGGATGGCGACAAACTCTATGTGCCGGTGGATCGAATCAACACCATCAGCAAATACAACGGCCTCTCAGACAAGGCCCCGGTGCTCACTCGCTTAGGCAGCAAAGCCTGGACCTCCACCAAACAAAAAGTCCAGGAGGCAGTGTGGAAGGTAGCCCAGCATCTGCTCACCCTCTACGCCCGACGCAAGGTGGTCACTGGCACAGCCTTCTCCCGTCCCGATGCACTCTACCAGGAACTTGAGGAGTCTTTCTCCTACGATGAAACACCAGGTCAGATCAAAGCCATCAACGAGGTTCTCGACGACCTCACCTCCGAACAGTGCATGGATCGACTAGTCTGCGGTGACGTCGGATTTGGCAAGACAGAGGTGGCTATTCGCGCCACCTTCAAAGTCGTCGCCGACGGGTACCAAGTTGCCGTTCTGGTGCCGACCACAGTCCTTGCCGAACAACACGCCGAGACCTTCCGGGAACGACTGAACGGATTCCCGGTGACCATTGAGTGCTTAAACCGCTTCCGCACCACAGCCGAGCAGAAACATATCCTGAAAAACTTAAGCGAAGGACGGGTAGACATCATCATCGGCACCCACCGCATTCTCTCCAAGGATGTGAGTTTCAAACGCCTGGGGCTCCTGATTGTCGACGAGGAACACCGTTTCGGCGTCATTCACAAAGAACGCCTGAAATTATTAAAGAGCGGGATCGATGTCCTGACCCTGACCGCCACCCCCATCCCTCGCACCCTGCAGATGTCACTCCTCGGCGTCCGTGACCTGTCGGTGATCAGTACCCCACCGGTTAACCGCCAATCGGTCAAGACCTTCATCGCCAAATATTCAGACCTGGTGATCAAGGAAGCCGTCATCCGCGAGTTGCAACGGGGCGGCCAAGTCTTCCTGGTCCACAATCGTGTCCATTCCATTCACGAACTAGCATTCAGGGTTCAGAAACTGGTGCCCGAGGCAAAAATTGCCGTAGCCCACGGCCAGATGCCAGGCAAAAATCTGGAAGAGATCATGGTCAACTTTGTCCGTAAGGAAGTCAATGTCCTGATCTGTACCACCATCATCGAATCAGGGCTCGACATCCCCAACGCCAACACCATCATCATCAACCGTGCGGACCGCATGGGCCTGGCAGAGATCTATCAACTTCGAGGCCGAGTGGGCCGCAGTAAAGAACAGGCCTACGCCTACCTCCTGGTCCCATCGCTTGACCTCCTTTCCAAAGATGCCAAACAACGCCTGCGCGCCTTGATGGACTATAACGAACTGGGCGGCGGCTTCAAGCTGGCCTTAAGCGACCTCCAAATCCGCGGTGGCGGCAATATTTTAGGAGAATCCCAGAGCGGTACCATCGCCGCAGTGGGCTACGACCTCTACCTCGACCTGCTCCAAAAAACAGTCGATGACCTCAAGCGCCGTGGGGAGTTTGGCGAAGATGGACAACCACCTCCCCCAGAGATCGACCCGGAAATTAACCTCAAACTTTCGGCCTTTATCCCGGAAAGCTTTATCCCCGATCCGGACCAGCGCTACATTGCCTATCGCCGGATCGCCAGCATTGGCTCAGAGGAAGAGGCAAACGATTTGATGGCAGAATTTGCGGATCGATACGGACAGTTGCCACCATCCACCCTCAATCTCTTTGGCGTTATCACATTGAAACTTATGCTCAAAGTCTTACATATCGTCAAACTGGAAGCAGCTCCCAACGCCCTGGTTTTCTCCTTTGCCAACAATACCCCACTTTCCCCAGAACGGATTTTACTCTACGTGGAACGCCACAAAAAGACCGCACGCATCACCCCTGACAGCCGGTTAGTAATTACCACTCCAATCGCCTCAACAGAATCGATATTCGAGACGGTTAGAAAAATATTGCACTTACTTGGCTAATCAAGCTAATGAGGAGATGAGACTGGTAGAGGTGTTGTGTTTATCCCCCCAGACGAGTAAGCACCGTTATTTCGTAATCTCATAATGGTCCAGCAAACACCTAGAATACCATAACAAAATCCATGATTACCGCTTTCCAACAACTCGACCCAATCATCCAGGCGCTCTGTGCCACCCTGTTCACCTGGTTTATCACAGCACTTGGGGCCGCCCTTGTTTTTTTCACCCGCAAGGTCAATGACAAATTAATGGATTGCCTTCTTGGCTTCGCCGCCGGGGTGATGATCGCCGCAAGCTTTTGGTCTCTACTAGCGCCGGGCATTGCCATGGCCGAGGAAATGGCAATGACCCCTTGGCTGACAGCGGCATTAGGCTTCATGGCCGGTGGAATTTTCATGAGACTTATTGACGTATTCCTCCCACACCTCCATCCTGGCCTTGCCATCAACCACAGCGAGGGGGTCAAGACTTCCTGGCAACGCAGCACCTTACTGGTTCTTGCCATAACTCTTCATAATATCCCAGAGGGTCTGGCCGTTGGTGTGGCCTTCGGAGCCGTTGCCGCGGGCCTGCCCTCGGCAACCATCGGTGGCGCCATTGCCCTTGCCATCGGCATTGGACTGCAAAATTTTCCTGAAGGAGCGGCTGTCTCCATGCCTCTTCGCCGAGAAGGTCATGGTCGGATGAAAAGCTTTCTCTATGGCCAGGCCTCGGGTATTGTTGAGCCCATTGCCGGAGTCGTTGGCGCGCTCTTTGTCACTTCGATGCAGGAAATACTGCCCTATGCCCTATGCTTTGCCGCCGGGGCAATGATCTTTGTGGTGGTGGAAGAACTGATCCCTGAATCGCAACGAAGGGAAGCCAATATCGACATTGTCACCATGGCCACGATGTCAGGATTCACCGTAATGATGATTCTGGACGTTGCCCTTGGCTAACCCGCAATCTTAAATCGATTCAAAGAAACACTCCCTCCCTAACTCCCACAAAAAGGTATTGCGCTTACACCGGTAGCGGAGTAAGTAAAAAGAGTAGAAAATTACACAGTTTGACGATGGTCAGTCACTACCAACCTCTATCAATTTATATTATAGCCCTTAACTCGGTGCGCGCCAAATTAGCGTTGGGTTACAGCCTGACTGCCCGCCCAGCCTACTTAACTTTCGCAATACCCATTCCCTATTAACAACATTAACCTAACATTAAATCATGCGCTTATTCTCCTTATTAATCCTCATGCTCATCTCTTTTGGTTTTCAATCATCTCTCGCCAAGGCTGAGATCGCCGACCGATTAGTAGCCGTAGTCAACAACGATATCATTACCCTGTCGGAACTTAATGAAGAAGGTGAACCTTACTTTCAGGCCCTCATCAAGCAAGCGCCGACAGCTCAACTGCAACACGAAATGCAGAAACTCAAGCAAGATATCTTGTCACATTTAATCGACCAGCGCCTCATCGAACAACAAGCGGCAAAGTACGACATCAAAATCAGCGACGAAGACATCAACCAAGCCATCGAAACCATGTTGTCCGAAAACCGCGGCACCATGGATGACCTTAAAAAAGACCTCGCCACCAAAGGGTTAAGCGAAGAGCAATATCGCAAACAACTTAAAAGTCAGATACTGCAGGCGCGTCTGATTAATTATGAGGTCCGCTCCAAGGTCGTGGTTACTGATGACAAGATCAACCAGTACTACAAAGACAATTACACCTCACTACCGGGAAGTGCCTCCGGCTACCACCTCTTGCAGATGGGTTTCCTCTGGGGAGACCAATACAAAAGAACACAGGATGAGGCACGAAATGCGGCTGAATCTGCGAAAAAACAACTTGATGAGGGAGCAAGTTTTGGCGATGTAGCTCGGTCAGTTTCTGACCTGCCATCGAAGGAGGATGGAGGAGATATAGGAATATTCCAAGAAAACGAACTCGCTCCGTACATGAAAGAAGCCATCCTGACCATGAAGTCAGGCGACATAAGTGGCATTATCGAAACACCGACTGAATACCAAATCCTCAAAGTGCTATCTGACCAGGGCAGCGCTCAAGGTAGCGCCCCGCCACTGATGGAAGTCAAAAAAGACATTGAAACCCAGCTGTACAAACAAGAAGGCGAGCAACTGTTCAAAAAGTGGATTACCGAACTGCGTGCCAACGCCTTTATCAAACAAAACCTGTAGCCATTATGTTCAACAATAAACCAGCGACAAACGATGCGGATAATCAAGCCGCTAAACCGTCAACCGAGACACTTGGGTGCTACCTGAAGGCCGCACGACTGAGCCAAGAGCTGGAGTTAACGGAAATTGCCGCCGAAACCCGGATCGATATCAAAAATATCATCGCACTTGAAGATGATAACCGTTCAGCGCTCCCCGCCGATGTTTTCACCAGGGGGTTCATCAAAATCTATGCGTCACACCTCAAGCTCGATCCCCAGGAAGCTATCCGTCGTTACGAACAGCAATGGGGGGCAGACCTGAATTTTGAAGTTGTTCCTCTGGAAAAAATTAAATCTCCTCCCTCTTTCTGGCCCGGAATCATTATCGCGACCACACTTATCGCCATCCTGTTCGGAATCAGGTTCCTCACCTCAGAGTCACCTATAGACACCGGTATTACCCCAGTCACCGACACATCTTCACCAGTATCTCCAGTAATAATCCCACCCACCCCTGACACTGAGAGTCCCCTCCTCCAGCCCCCCCCCGCAGCAGATATCCCAGCGCCCCAGACACCGCCAGGCACTGAACACCCTCCTTACGAAATCGTTCTGACCTGCGCAGAAGAGCTACCCATGACCATTAGCCTTGACAGTGTGAGAACAACAGAATCAGTCTGCCCGCCCAGGAGTCCGCAAACATGGAGGGCAGACAAAGGCTTTGACCTTACGCTCAGCACAACCCGTGGGGTCACGCTCACCATCAACGGCATTAATGTGCCGATCATGGAGGCAGAGGGACAGAGTATCATCATTCATCGACCTTGACCACGAATGGCCCCTCAAAAAACCCCAGGCGTAGTAATCCACCTCACCGACTTCGGCGAGGCAGACAAAATTGTAACACTCTATAGCCCGATCATTGGTCAATGGTCAGGTATCGCCAAGGGAGCAAAACGAAGCTACAAACGCTTTGTCAACAAACTAGAGCTTTTCTCTCTCCTGGACATCGATTACAATGACCAGTACAGCCTGCCCATCATCAACCAGGCGGAGCTGATCAACAGCCACCTTCCGTTACGCCACAACTACTCTGCCTATACCGCTGCCACCTTGGTATGTGAGCTGTTCCGGTCCTGGACACACGCCAACGATCACGATCCAGAACTCTTTTCCTGGCTGGTCTGGGTCCTGGGACAACTAAGCCGCTGTCAAGCCATCATGGAAACGATGGCGATTTTCCTGGTCAAGTATTATGACAGGTTGGGCTATCAACCAAACCTCACGGTCTGTGATTCCTGTCAACAGCTACAGAGCAGCGGAAGTCCCTTTCAATTCAGGGCAAGTCACGGCATCATCCTCTGCCGCCGATGCTACCACTCCCCACTTACCATTCCGCTATCAATCAGCACAGTCAAACTCATGGGCAAAGCCCAAAGCTTGCCCATGGACAAGATTGACCGCCTCCGCTTCACCCCGGTCTCGGCCCAAGAGGCCATCACTCTCTTTAAAGCCTATGACCGCGCCTTGCTTGACCGAGAAAGTCCCTCTTGGAACTTTATTGGCAACTGATCGTAATCGTTCACCAGTGGCAAGAAACATCCCCAAAGCCCCTCATCGTAACCGTACAGATGTGCTCCAGATTCGTTCAAGTAGAGCTGCGAGCCATAGCAGCGCTATATGAGCAGGGCTGATCGAACGAAGATGGGGTGCAGCTGAACGGTTACAACTGATCAGCGCATCCGTTCAAGCAGCCAGGACATATTTCGTCCCAAATCCTGCATGGTCTTAACCCCCTCCTGATCCTCCTGAACCTGACCCGGCTCCCGCCCCTTACCCACGTTCCAGTACGACGAACCGACTACAATCATCTCCCCGATCAGGAAAAAGTTATTCAACGTACTAAAGACATGTGAGGCCCCGCCACGCCGCACCGCCACAACGCCTGCTCCAAGTTTACGCTTAAACATGTTATCATTGGCACGAGCCACCATCCCTGCACGCTCGATCAACCCCTTCATGTTCGCTGAAACATCCGCGAAATAAGTCGGTGAGCCCAGCAGAATGGCATCAGCCGCCAGCATCTTATCGATACAGTCGTTGAGCATATCCGTTTTGATAGCGCAGCACTTGTTCTTTTTCTCAAAGCACTGATAGCAAGCAATGCAACCTTGAACCACATGCCCCGACATCTCGACCAGTTCGGTGTCATGACCGGCCTTGGTTAATTCCTCCAAAACCATGGTCAAGAGCTGCGCGGTATTGCCCCCCTTTCTGGCACTGCCATTGATTGCGACGATCTTCATGATTGTTTCTCCTATTAGCTCTTTTTTATCTATAAACTCGGCTGCTGCAAGCACCAGCCTTCAACTCCACTCAAGGAAAAGTTTGTAAGAAGGTGGACTGAGCGGGACCACCCCAAAACCCGATAGTCCCTACTGTGTAACACAGAATAGGCGCAGCAGTATCGCCCTGTCCCTTTGCCGTAAGCTGTCACAGAGCACCTTACGGCAAAGGGGCTAACACCAAGTCAAACTCCGCCTGCCCTTCTCCGGCTCTGATATAATGCTGGGTGATTAACTCTTCATGCCCCGCGGCCTTAACCAGAAGGTGAATATGGGGCTTCCTGTTTACATATTCGACAGGGCGACCGGATTCAAATCGGTATTGCCCATTAGCATCGGCAAATACTGTCGCCCGGTGGGCATCGTCGTATTCCCCTCTCGGATTGACAAGCCAGAACTCGATACGGCTGCCAGGGAGGGGACGGCATCCGGAAGTCGAGAGGACACGACCCTTCAGCAGATACCCCTTGCCCACCGCATCCCTTACCGGAGCCCCTGACCGATAAAAGGGACCAATCTCATCGAATGGAGTAGGCTCGCAATTCTCGGTCACGGGTGGTGGGAGGTCACAGGAAACCAGTCCGACACCAGCCAAAAAACTGACAATTAACCGGAACAAGAAGGACTTCGTCACAGCAGAAACTCCTTACTTCTTAAAGCGCGCGGCCAACAATTCACCCAAGGTTCCCATTGAATCCTTCTTAGCGCCTCGCTTCTCCTGCAGGTAGTGCTTGAACTCCTGACGGTTCTCCTTATCCTCGGCCTGCTCCTTGCCACTCTCTGGGGATGAACCCTCATGAACGTCAGTCGCGGCAAGAGAAAGAGAGATTCGCCGCTCGTCAAGATTGATCGCGTCGACCCTGACCTCGACCTCCTGACCTTCCTGCACAACCTCGCGGGGGTGATTAATCCGACGGCCACGCCCCAGCGCTGAGATGTGAAGCAACCCGTCAACCCCCTCACCAAGGGTGGCAAAGGCGCCAAAATTAGCAAGCCGTGCAATTCTGGCTAGATGCACCGACCCTTCCGGATAGTTGACCGTCACCATCGACCAGGGATCGGTCTGAGCATTCTTGAGGCTGAAGGAGAACCGCTCTTTCTCCCAATCGAGCTTCATCACCACCACCTCCAGATGCTGGCCAACCCGCAGACGCTCGTTAATATCATCGATATGACCCCAGGCAATCTCCGACACCGGCAGCAGACCTTCAATCCCACCAATATCGACAAAGGCGCCAAAATTACGGATAGAGGTGACGGTTCCACTGACTACCGCGCCCTCGGTCAACGACTCACGAAGACGCGCCGCATTGATCCTCCGCTCCTCCTCCAGGATAGAACGATGGGATACAATAATATTTCTGCCCTTCTCACCGAACTCAATGATCCGGAAGGCCAAATTCCGACCGACCACGGCCTCGCTGTCGATCCGGCCCAGACCGATCTGTGAAAATGGACAAAAGGCCCGGGTGCTGCCAGCAATCTTGATATCGTAGCCACCCTTAATCTCCTTCTCCACCAGCCCTTCCACCGGGATGCCGCCACGATATGCCTCCTCAAGATGAGCATTGGCCTCGCTTCCTTTGCCCAGTCTGGTGGTAAACTGCATTCCACCCTTGCCGCTGCCCAGAAAATATGCCGCAATCTGGTCCCCGTCTTTAATGGTAACCTCACCCTCAGGCCCAACCACCTCGCTCAAGGCGAAATATCCTTCACTCTTACCGCCCAGGTCGATAAAAACCCACTCCTTACTGATCCGGACCACAGTGGCTGACACCTTCTGGCCAGCTTCAAAGGTCGTCGGCTTAGCAGAACTCTCATCAAACATTTGGGCAAAACTTAACTCTTCAGTCATAATCGTCTTCCTCTTCAAGACTGGTTAACAGGGATAGAGCACCCATCCCTTTAAATTCACGCAGATGACTTTCCTTGCGACCTGCTGTTGGCAATCTCCACTCGCTCTACTTCCTTGGTGGCTGATTCTAAAATGGCGAAACACGGGGGATCGACCTCAGCTCCCAACAACTCTCCAGGATTGATCAGCAGACAATCGCCATGACGCTCAACGCCATAGCAATGGTTATGGCCGCAGCAGACGACATCAAACCGCCCTTGACAGGCCAACCCCCGTGCCATCTCCGGATAGTGGGTAAATGCAATCTTAAGCCCCCCCGCTTCAATAGCCCCAAGCACCCCATGGTGGGTCAACGTTGGCAGCGCCGTACCGCAACGCTGGGAGATCAGATGCTGATCACCGGCGTTATTCCCGTAAATCAAGTGCACCGCCCCCCCGAACTCTGCCAGCACCGGAAGCATAAATGGCGAAATCAAATCGCCGCAATGAATGATAGCGCTGACCCCGTAAGCGGTGCAGTAGGTTACGGCCGCCCGCAGGTTGGGAATATTGTCATGAGTGTCAGACAGGATGGCGATTCTCATTTGTCTATAATTTCTGTGCCGTTAGGCGGAGTAAAATGGAAATTTGACGCCGGGACCTCCTGATTGATGCTCAGCTTGGAAAAAACCAAATCAGTCACCGTCCCGAATTTATCTGTAACCTTAAGTCGGGTCATTAAAAAACTTTTCCGGCCTACCCACAAGGAGATGAAATCAATCTGGGGATGGCCCTGTTTAGGGGTGAGCTTAAGTTCATAGGTCTCCTGCGGTTGGGCAAGATCCTCCTCTTCCGGGCCGGTCACCACAAAATCCCGCTGAATATCACCCTTTCCGGTAAAAAAAGCATAGGTCACATCAGACTCCAAATACTCTTTGGCCGGGGTAACCATCATCTGCTTTTCCTTAGCGAAGTACATTGAGATTTTTTCCCCGTCACAGACAAAGACCTGTTGATCCGGCTCGGTATAATCCCAGCGCATCAAACCCGGTTTAGCCAGAATCATTGTCCCTGCACCCAGTCGTTCCCTGGCGCTCATCTTACTGTACGTTGTCTGTTTGAACTCGGCGTGAAGGGTCTTGGTTGCAGCATAGGTCGCCTGAATTTTCTTGGCCACATCCTGCGGCGATAAATCTGCATCAACGGCCAGTGCACGAGGACACAATAATGCCTGCCACACCATAACCAGAAAGAAAATAACGCCATAACGGATCGAACTCATCATTTTGATACACCTATAGAAAATTAAACACAGCAGACGGGAAGTCGCCCTATACCCTTACACCACAAGAAATTACGATATCGATTAATAACTCTGGTTTCAATTGGCGGTTGATAGTGGATCACCCACTGAAATCATGACTCATCGCGAGTCTTTTAACCGTAAACCGACAACTGTTAACCTTCAACTGCCTTGCAATGGTTACGTCCTGATCAAATCAATCCGCCGACCAAATATCTTAGCCGCTGTCGCCACTGCGGCATCAGTGACATCGGAGACATAAAACCGATTCTCGCCGCCACGCGACAAAGTGCGGTCCAGCTCGGGATGAGACAAAAGATACTCTCGCAGACAAGCCGATACTTCCTCAGACGAGTCGATAATCCTGACTTTTTTGCCAATCCGCGGAGCGACAAGGTTCTTCAGCAAAGGGTAATGAGTGCATCCCAACACCAAGGCATCGACTTGATGAATCCGCAAGGGATGGAGATAGCGACGCAGAATCATCTTGGTCTCGCGTTTATCAAGCCACCCCTCCTCCACCAACGGCACAAGAAGGGGGCACTCCTGCGATATCACCCGACACTCAGGAACAATACTCTCGATCTTGCGGGCATAAACACCGCTTTTAACTGTAGCCCTGGTCCCGATAATGCCAACTTTCATCTTTTTCCCGGCCTGACGAACAATCTCAACCACCCGGGTTACCGCAGGATTTATCACATCAAAAATCGGCAGCTCATACTGGCCAAGCATCTCCTCAGTTGTCACAGAGGCCGCAGAGTTACAGGCAATAATAATCAAACGAGCCCCCTTGCCGATCAAAAAATCAATATTCTGCTGAGCATAACGACGTATGGTCTCAGGACTTTTTGAACCATAGGGCGTGCGGGCGAGATCACCAAAATACACCAAATCGTAACCGGGTAACGCCTTTTCTACGGCATGGGCGACGGTCATGCCGCCAACGCCTGAATCAAATATACCAATCATGGGGGATGTCTGTCTGTGATGAAGTAAAAGAAGAACGATAATTACGTAGGGTGAATACCGAAGTTAATCCGGGAAATAGCCTTCTCGACGGTCGATCAAATAATTGTTGCCATCCAAGGCCTTGACCTTGTGTTTAATCTGCGTGGCCACAGCTGCTACCTGGCCTGAGTGTTGAAATTTCCCATGTCCGGTGGGAATGACTGCAATTGAAATACTCAACAAACCAAACCTGGTCTCTCGGCCTTGGCGGTCCTTCTCGACAAACCCGCCTTTCTTCACATCTTCAGGTGCAATAAACAGGTTACGAACCGCTTCGAAGTTAGCTAACACCTTCTCACAGACCTCAACCATTTTAAACTCCGGCACGATAAAGACATAATCATCTCCGCCAACATGACCAACAAAACTCCGTTGCCGTGCAACTTGATCGATGACGTTAACAATCACCCTGGCAACCATCAAGATAACCTCATCACCCTGAGAAAAACCATAATGGTCGTTATACGGTTTAAAATTATCGATATCCACATAGCAGACCGCCATCGGCTCACTGTCAGCCAAGGCATTCTGGATGGCGTTAAGGATGGAAGTATTACCCGGCAACTTGCTCAAGGGATTATTATCAAATACCCGGTTACGGCGAGCCTCGGCCAGTTGGATACGAAGCAATAACTCCTCCGGAGCCACCGGCCTTTCCAGGAGATCGTCCACCGGCAAGACCCGCCAATCAATGCCTGCTACCATCTCTTCCCGAGGTAAGACCAGAATAATCGGAATATTGGTTTTTTGCAGACAGGCATTGGCAACCCTGACCAAATCCAGCTCACCATTCCCGGCAAAACCACGTTCAACGATCAGCAGATCGGGTGGATCCTCAAGAAACAAGCCCACCGCCGTCTTGATATCTGTAGCGACAATAAGCTGATACCCCTTAGCCTCAAGGGAGATACGGCTCTCCTGCCTCTCCAAAATATGGGAACCGGCCACGAGAATCCGCGTCATGCTTAATCTCTGACCTGAATAATTTCGTCAGCGTTGATCTCCAGACTGAACCCCTTGACATCCCAAAGCTTTTCCTCGACCTGGTTAAAGATCTCATCAATATCAGTCGGACTGAAATTAAGAAACTCCCAGGCACGCTTACTCAGCATCGGCACTTTTTTATCACCGGCATGACCATAGCCAAGGCCACGGATCATAATATCGCCAAAATGAATAATGGAACTGGCCAACTGCTCTTCATGGGCCAGGCGAGGGTCATGATGACAGGTCACCGGCTCAATCAGTTTCTTAGGTAGGTTCCAGCCACTCGCCAGCCAACCGCCGGCCTCGGCGTGATCAAGCCCCAACACCTCCATCTCGGCCTGGCGCATGGATATTCCCCGATCCCGCATCAGACGATTAATCATCTGATACTCGTCGGGAAGTTCCATTTTAATCGCCATCTTGCCAATATCGTGGATCAGCCCGGCGGTACTGACCTCTTCCGGGTCCTTGACTCCGAGCCGGGTGGCGATGACATTGCACACCACGGCACAACCCAAGGAGTGTTGCCATAACTCAACATCCTGAGCCTCCATCACCTCAAAAATCGAAGCGCTGATGATCAGACTCTTTACCACATTGAAGCCCAGAAGAATAATGGCGCTGCTGATTGAGCTGATCCGCTGAGGAAAACCGTAAAAGGCAGAATTGACTAATTTCAATAGTTTGGCCGACAAAACATAGTCCTGGCTGATAACCTTGCCCATCTGCTCGGTAGAGATGTCCGGATCTTCAGCCATCTTGCACAACTTGGCAATTATCCCCGGCAGAGTCGGCAGATTCTTCGTCTTGCGCAACGCGGTCCGAAATTCCTGACGTCTGACCTCTTCCATCAATGACTCCGCGATTCCACCATTTTTTTCATAATCCGCTTTTTGAGGTACATCAAGGGTGGTATCGACTTGACCTCGGAAAAACGCTCCTCAACCTCCAACAACTCCTCCTGCAGCGACTTCTCCCCGGGGATAGTAACCGGATGTCCGTCCACAGTAACCTGCGCAATACCCATTTTTTCAAATCGCGCCAGCAGGGAAGATGATAAGACTGTGCCCTTACCACACAAAACTCTGCCATCGGAGGTCAGTACATCCTTTGCCAGAATCATTCCGTCCTTGGCCTGAAGAGTTAAAATCTGCTGCACAGTCATACTCCCATACTCAACAATAACGACCGATCCCGCTCACCATCAACAGACTCTGGTGACGCTCTCTCCTGATGCCATTTAACCAACAATACCGCTTTTTTCAACAGGCTATTCCAAAACAACTTCAAGTTCCAGGGACACCAACTCCATCACCCCATAGATTTTCACAGACTTGTGCCTTAAGTGAAATATTCTTATTGAATCAGAAAGAGACTAAAATAACAATGCCATTGACAGACCGAGCCAGGATAATTAAATTGGTTTCGCCTACTAAGGCAGATGCCCTGGAGTGTTCGTCCAAGGATATTGAACAGAACCAACGTAAGGAGTAGCCGAAATGCCAATTTATGAGTATCAATGCGACAAATGTCAACAACTAACGGAAGCCTGGCAAAGTTTAGCCGATGAACCTTTAACCACCTGCCAATCGTGCTCCGGGTCATTAAAGAAGATCATATCCATGAGTTCTTTCCACCTGAAGGGCGGCGGCTGGTACGCAGATAGTTACAACGGATCAAGCAACCAGAAATCATGCTCATCCGCCAATTCCTGTCCAGCGAAAGAGACAACCCCAGCCACCTCCACATCAGACACTAAACCCGCCTGCAGCCAAAGCGCCTCGTGCAACGCCTCAGCCACAGCATCATGATATAAGACCCCTTAGTTACATCACAAAAAAAGAGGCCTCTGGCCTCTTTTTCATTTCCGGACCAAGGCCATGGCGTCACCATAACTATAAAAACGGTAGCCAAGAGCAAGGGCCTGACGATAGGCAGTCATTACTTGATCGTACCCGGCAAAGGCGCTGACCATAAAAAGCAGTGACGATTTCGGCAGATGGAAGTTGGTGATCAGATTATCTACCACCCGGAAGGTATAACCCGGATAAATATAGAGACTGCACCAACCGGACACAGCCTCTAGGCGCCCCGAAACGGACGCAAATTCCAAGGCCCGCGCCGACGTCGTCCCTACCGCCCAAACCCGGCCACCAGCCTGTTGCGCCCGCAGGATGGCTTGCACTGCAGTTTCAGAGACAGTGACATATTCAGCATGGATTAAATGATCCCTGACATCCACGGCCCGAACCGGTGCAAAGGTGCCATAGCCAACGTGAAGAGTGACTTCAGTCAACTGGGTGCCCTGCCCCTTAATCTCGGCAAGCAACTGATCACTGAAGTGCAAGCCAGCAGTAGGAGCGGCAATCGCTCCACTTGTCCGGGCATAAATCGTCTGGTAGCGTTCCCTGTCACTTTCGGCTTCCCCCTGATCTCTCCGAATATAGGGGGGAAGCGGCATCACTCCATACCGATTCAGAACCTCATCCAGATCACCTTGCCAACGCAAGAGTACCTGAACCTCTCCATTATCTAGGATCGCCAAGACGTCGGCAGAAAGATCCGTCCCAAACAACAACCGACTCCCTGCCTTAGGGCGTTTAGAACTCTTCACCAGCCCCCTGACTTCAGCCTGATGATCATCTAAAAAGGAGAAAGACTCACTCTCGCCGCCACCCGAGTCTGGATAGTGAAGCAGCAAAAGTTCTGCCTGCCCTCCACTCTCTTTGCGGCCTAAAAGCCGGGCAGGAAAAACCTTGGTATCATTAAGCACCAGAATATCTTCGGGACGAATCAAACTCGGCAAATCAGCAAATTTTGAATCCGCAGTGATCCCGGCAACGCCATCAACCACCAATAGTCTGGAGCCATCACGACACTCTGTTGGCTCTTGAGCTATCTGCGCCTCTGGCAGTTGATAGTCATAAGAGTCAATATGAAAAATAGAATCCATCACGACATCAGTTTTAAATAATCTAATTATTAGACTTATAAACTTAAGGAAAAAGATAACTGCTCAGGTTGTCGGTTGACAGTTGACGGTGATTGGGTCCTGCCAATGGCTGAGAACACACTGACATTGAGTATCATGCGATGGACTAACCATGATTCTTTTAACCGTAAACCGATAACTGATTACCGTTAACCTGTGTAGTTAAATAAACTTTAAGGAAAAAGAAGGGGAAAAGACAGGGAATAGATACTTTCAACAGACTAATCACTCACACGCTGATACCCTCAGTCGTGACCAATTCATCAAACCTTACCTGGCGTCAGTCACTGAACCTGCCCCAAGAATCCCGGCCAATAAACGTTTCAACTAAAAGCAAACATGCTATCAGCCCAAAAGCTGCGTCCTCTGGGCGAGATAACATAACAAGAAACCAGTAACGATAGACAGGAAACCTAAGACTCGTAACAGTTTAGGCGGCATACGCGTCAACTGCTTAAGCCACTTCTGCATCGGCTCTGGAAAGGCGGCATAGGGCAACCCCTCTATTACCAAAATCACCCCGATCAATGAGACTAAAAATTTCATTGGGCCTCTTTCTTGATCTGGGCATCCTCAACAACAACCTCATAGGTCAAGGCGCCAAAAGCCTTATCCGTTTTAACTGTTCCGCTGACAGTAACGATATCGTCCTTAGCGACCTCCTGGGTTGTTGTGACCACCAGCTTATGATTGCCTCGCTTTGAACTGCCGGTTCCGTCAACTATCCGAAGCCATTGCAATCCTTCAAAGAGCGAAAGCTTGACCACCTTTCCTCGCACCACAACTTTTTTACTGTTCAAAGTATCTTTTTTTTCAAAAATTTCGGCAACTGTGTAAGCGTCAGCTCCCTCAGCCTTTAAGATTTTCACCACATCCTGGGTTTCGGTTTTGTCATCAGCGGTACTAACCACACGCTTCAAAACCCCACTGATTCCCCCCGAAAAAACAATCTTGTCAAAAGTGCGTCCTAATGTCGGGCTGGTATATGAACCCATCTGCATTCCAGGTTGCAGTTGAATCTCATCGCCGACCTTGACTAACGACTCAGGCACTGCAAACCACTCCTTGGTTCCTTGTCGATCAAGTAGGATATAGGTATAACTGCTACTGTTCATTGT
>VMSU01000086.1 GCA_013792005.1 Desulfobulbaceae bacterium | reverse complement strand
CAAATCGCAAATTGACGAGAGTACCTGAGAGCGTTTCCAACACCCCCTTCGACTTTTCAAGATAACGTATCACCACCATTAGAATTTTGAATCTTGGTGGGTGTGTCGATGCCTCTAATATATCTTGAAAGATCGTCTTAGTCTTATTGGATAGGGTGTTAATGTTTACTGAGAATGTCAGAAATCAATGAATTATCATAGCAAAAATTATTTCACTCCCGGAGCGAGTGGCCCACGCACGCCAAACAGTGATAATCCTGCTAAATAGTTACGGTTATAAGTCAGTAACCTGATACTCCTTCATCTTATACAGTAACGCCGGGATACTTATTTCCAGCAGAGCAGAGGCATGGGTGCGGTTGCCCCCGGTTTCCTCCAGCGCTTTGATAATAAGATGCCGCTCCATAGTTGCCCGGTTCTGCTTAATCGAGAACCCGGTGTACCCTCCGAGCATGCTGATATCCCCATTCGCCCCACCCAGATACAACTCAGGCGGCAGGTTCTTCATCGTCAGAACATTCCCGTCAGATAGCGCCATCGCCCGCTCAATGACATTCTCAAGCTCCCGGACATTCCCCGGCCAGCCATAGTGAATCAACTTTTCCAAGCACTTTTTATCAATATCAGTCACGGCAAGACCCAACCGCTGATTGTATTTCTTAACAAAGTGATCGACCAGAATCGGGATGTCCTCACGGCGCTCACGCAGAGGAGGAACCTCAATAGCCAACACATTAATCCGGTAGAATAGATCATCACGAAACTGTTTGTCCCGAACCTGATCCCGTAATTTCTTGGCAGTGGCGGCGATGATCCGCACATCGACCTTAATTGACTGACCATAGCCTAACGGTCGAATCTCCTCTTCCTGCAAGGCCCGCAACAGTTTAACCTGCAAGGGCAGCGGCATATCTCCAATTTCATCAAGAAACAATGTCCCGCCGTCGGCCTCCTCAAACAAACCCTTTTTGGTGCGGTGCGCGTCGGTAAAGGCCCCCTTAACGTAACCAAACAGCTCACTCTCCAATAAATTTTCCGGAATACCGCCACAGTTGATGTCCACCAAGGGCTGATTCTTCCGCACACTGTTATAGTGAATAGCCCGGGCAATAAGCTCCTTACCCGTGCCACTCTCGCCAGTGATGAGAACCGTGGTCTTGTAATCAGCGATTTTGGTAATGGTATCGAAGATGGCCAACATCGCCCGGCTGCGGGCAACGATATTAGCAAAGACGTATTTATCCTCCACCTCGCGCTGCAAACGGACATTATCCTTCTGCAACCGAAATTTCTCTTCCGCCTGCCGGAGGGTAAGCAGTATCTCCTGGTCAGACTGAAACGGCTTGGCAATAAAATCACTGGCCCCAAGCTTGAAGGCCTGACTGACCGATTCAATCTCCGTCTTTCCCGAGATAACGGTTCGGATAGAATCACTCTCCATTTCCTGCAAGGCCTTAAGCAGGGCAAGACCGTCCATCACCGGCATCGCAAGGTCTGTTACGATATGATCAAAAAAACCGCTGCCGATCTTCTCCAGGGCCTCCTTTCCGTTAGTGGCTTTTTCCACATAGTAGCCATTTTGAGTCAGCACCGCACTCAACACTTCGAGAATGAGATCCTCATCGTCCACCAACAAAACTCGTTTCGTCATTTCACCCACACCGACTGTCCTCTCTTGAGATGGATTTTACTGCAAATAATATAGATTAGCCAACCGCCAGATATCGCGGCTAAAAAAGAGATACCCATAACTGGCCACAGCCAGAAACGGCCCATAAGGGATAACCGTCTTCCCCCCTTTTTTCTGTTTAATCATGGCCCCAATGCCCACCACGGAACCAAGCAAGGCGCTGGCGAAAATAACAAAAGGTAAGGACTGCCAACCAAGAAAAGCCCCGATCATGGCCAAGAGCTTGATATCTCCTCCACCCATTCCCGCCCTGCCAGCACACAGATAGTAGCCGGCGGCAATAGCGTAAAAAATCCCCCCCCCCACGAGCAACCCCAATCCCGATGCCTGCCAGGTAACCCCTCCTACCCCTATAAAAGAGACGGCAAATCCTGCGACAATCCCGGGAAGGCTGATGACATCAGGGATAATCCCGTGGTGAAGATCAATAAAGATAATGACAAGAAGAGCCGCACAAAAAAGAAAATACACCAGAAAGTCCAGGCTGAGTCCGAATCGATAACACAAGGCGTACGACAGTAAGGCCATCAGCAACTCTACTGCGGGATACTGCCAAGAAATAGGCTGACGACAGTGCCGACAACGTCCCAAAAGCAGCAAAAAGCTGATGACCGGGACATTATCAAACCAGCGAATAAGGGCCTTACACTGAGGGCAATGAGATGGCGGAAGGACAATTGACTCGCCTTCGTTGGGAAGCCGAAGGATGACTACATTCAAAAAAGATCCGACCATGGCCCCGAGGACCGTCGCAAAAAACAATTCCACTACTTTTTCCTCTTGGATTTTGACGTTGTGCTAACCGCCAGAGCTTGTTAATAATGCGCCTAGAATTTTTTCGCACCGCCATAATATTACACGCGAATGACTGAATACACCATCATAAACTCGCCAGGACAGCAACCATGACCCATGCCATTGATGATGCCATCCTGCGACTTAAGGCCGAGATTATTGCCCAGGACTGGAGGCTCAGCCCCAAACGGGCGGAACAACTCGAGACCGCCTTTGCCAGCTTGCGTATGCACTTTGCCAATCGTAAACCACTCCATGCCATGCTGGTCATGGCGACCAACGTCCTAGCCTACATCAAAACCCGCGGGAACTCACCGCCGGAAACCATCGATTTCCTGAAAGAGGCCATGGCCCATATCGTCAACCTTCATGAAGACCTGGCCGATGATCCAACCCACGAAGAAAAGCTATTCCGTGGCCTGTTTACTCGCTTCACCTCTCTTAAAACAAAAATCCAGTCCAAAGGTGGCAGCACCTCTCAACCAACCATTCAGCCCGCCCCACCAGAACCATCCTCACAGCCGCAACCGCAATCATCAAGCAGTAACCTCTCAGCCAAGGGCGAACAAGAAATAATCAGCGTTCTGTGTGCAGAATTCAATAAATCCCTGGCCAGAACAGGTTCTCTCGGTAGTCAAATTGCCACGTTATTTGCCACCTGGCTTGACTCTCCCGTCGTTTATTCCCTGCTTCATGACCTTCCGCTTCCATCGGTCTCTTTATTAGACGACACAACCCCCAACCGTCAGCCAGTAGAGGTGATTACCAGCTGTCCTCCCACACCCGTCAAGGTTTTTACCATCGGAGACACTTTCATAGTCCTTCAGAGTAGCGCTATTGCCATGCTCCGCACCCTATCGCCAAGCATAGCGACCCTCTATCTCCGGAACGCCACCGTGCCGCTCAAGGATTACTCCAGATTTTTGCAGAAACTCGCGCACCAATTCACCGGCAGCCTCGCCCGGGTTGACGAACGTACCCTTCAGACCCTGAGTCTGCCGATCATGATCCCCCAAGGCCATAACCTGCCGGAAGCCCCAGCCCCACTATCGAGCACCCTTGTTATCCTGTCCAGCGGCAACCGTCATGGCGCCATCCTTTGTGAATCCGTTCAGGAGCACGAGCAAACCATGATCAAATTTGCTAAGCAGCAGAATGGCGACATTGCCGGCACCGCCTATATGGAAGATGGTGGCACATTCCCCCTGCTTGACCCATTTACCATGCTGAACCGCGAAGGGATCTTGCTAATCCTGGAACATTGACATAAAATATTGATTCAATAAGGAGATGATGATGTCAAGAGACCGACGGAAAAATACCAGAGTACCCTTTCAAACAACCGCTGATGTGGTTTTCCCCAATGCTCACTACAATCAATGCGCGACTGAGAACTTGAGCGTCAAGGGCGTCTCCGTCCTAGGAGTCAGCGGCCATGCAATCGGTGAAACCTGCGATCTCTCCCTCGAGCTAAGCGGCAGCTCCAGCCAGCTTCGCCTGGCGATGAAAGGTACTATTGTCAGAGTTGATACCGACCGTATCGCTCTCAACTTTACCGAAATCGACATCGACAGTTTCTATCACCTCAAGAACATTATTTACTATAACTCCAGTGACCCGGACTCCATTGAAGAAGAATTAATCAATTGATCCCGTTGTTTTTGAAATAATTTACCTACCCGGATCAAAGCAAAAAAGTGATTTCTACCCGGACCCCTCATTTCCCGGATTGAACTCGATAGTTACCAGAAATTAACCACCACGGAGAGACTCTCTTCCGATGCCATTCCGGGACAGCGCTTTCATCGTCATCACGCTCACCCTTTCCTTCCTCCTGCCAAGACAGGCTTGTGGTGAGACCAATCCCGCCGTCGCCGCTGGAGGTGCGCATGCCTTAGCCCTGGCCGCTGACGGCTCGGTCTGGGCTTGGGGCTTTAATGACCAAGGACAGCTCGGCGACGGTACTTTGCAGTACTCCACCGCCCCGATCCTGGTGCAGGGCCTCCCTGAAATCAAGGCCGTGAGCGCCGGCTACACCAGCTCCATGGCCCTTGGCCATGACGGCTCCGTCTGGACCTGGGGTTCTAACCTGTCCGGGGAGCTTGGCGACGGAACCACAACCTCCCGCCACCGTCCCATCAAGATCCAGGGTCTTGACAATGTTGACGCCGTCACCTTGAACGCGAGTACCGCCATGGCGATCAAAAACGACGGCACCCTCTGGCTTTGGGGCCAGAATAGCCACCGGACGATGGGCTCGTCCGGTGGCGCCACTCTCACCCCGCAACCACTCTCATCAATCTCCGATGTTGCCGGAGTTGGCATCGGGCTGTCATCCATTTTCGCCTACACCCATGATTGTGCTCTCTGGGCCTGGGGGGGAAATTCCTTCGGACAACTTGGCGACGGTTCCTACTCGCCTCAACCAACGCCTATCCGCATCAACATCACTGCCTGCCTTTCTCAGATTTCAGCATCCAATCATACGCTCGCCATAAGCTCTACTGGTGAACTGTGGGCCTGGGGATACAACCATGACGGACAACTCGGCGCTGGTTCTACAAATAACACCCCAACACCAACGCTACTGACACTCCAGGGCAACAATTTCATCGCTGTGGCCTGCGACCATCACTCTCTTGCCCTCAAAAGAGACGGCACTCTCTTATCCTGGGGCAAAAACGACTACGGACAACTTGGTGATGGCACCACGAGCAACCGACCCACGCCCCTACCAGTAGAAGGCATGAGTTCCGTCACGAGCATCGCAGCCGGCGCCATGTTCACCCTAGCAGTTAAAGCCGACGGTTCGGTCTGGGCCTGGGGAATTAACACCTATGGACAACTGGGCGACGGCTCGACGGAGAACCAGAGTGTACCGACTCAGGTCACCGGTTTTGAGGGGATCAGCACCTTAAACCTCAAACGACCCGCTACCGGACTCAACCAGTCGACGCAGGAGATCCCCCCTGTTTCCTTCTCCACCTTACCACCTGCTGGATCAGCACCTCTCACTGTTTCATTCCAAAGGACAGTAAAAAGTGGACCGCCCCCTGTTTCCATCCACTGGGATTTTGGCGACGGCGAAGTGGCCAACTCCCATAATCCACTGCATATCTACACCTCTCCAGGTACCTACATTGTCACCTTGACTGTCACTTACAAAGAGGGCATCTTCCGGGAAGCTATGCGGCAGATTTTGATCAAGCCATCCAAGGAGCAAGAGCCCCGTCCACAAACAAACTCTTCCCGGTGAATCACTAAACTCTTTCTTGCCAAATCTCGGCAAATTGAGTTTAGTGCAGCAAGTTTCGTTACCTTGGACGGAACACAGTTTCTTTCCTCCTTTCTCATTGTCATCTCGCGGGTCCTATCATGCGCAACAGACTCTTTGTCCGTTTTGTCCGCTGGGTCGGTTACGACCTTGGCATCTCGCCAAACCAGATCACCTTGGGCAGACTGCTTTTCTTCGTTCCCGGCTGGCTTGCATGGTACTACCGTATCGAACTGGCCGCCTATACCGGTCTCCCCTGGCAAGCTTTCGGAGCTATGGCCTCTTTTGTGGTAACTACAGTTATCGCATTCGACATTGTCGATGGCGCACTGGCCAGAGAAACGGGACAAGTCAGCGATGAAGGGAAGATTTTAGACCCTCTCGTTGACAAACTGATCACTTACAGCACCCTCTGTCTGTTCTGGTCGGCAATTAATCTCT
>VMSU01000085.1 GCA_013792005.1 Desulfobulbaceae bacterium | reverse complement strand
TGGCTGGCGTCACTCCTCCCCGTTCTCTGGGGATGGCAAACTATATGAAGAAGTTTGTGCCGGGAATGGATGTTCCAGGCCATATCATCGACCGTTTGAAGTCTGCCAAGAACAAAGAGGAAGAGGGTATCCGCATCTGTGTTGATATTATCAATCAGGTGAAGGAAATTCCTGGGGTCAGCGGCGTACACATCATGGCCATAGAATGGGAGAGCGCCGTTCCCGAGATCGTCAAACTGGCCGGGCTTGATGACCGTCCTATTGTTGATGTGACTGTTGCACCGACTATTATTGCTGGCCGAGAAGAAACGATCATCGTTCAGGCCGCTCCGACTATTGCCGAAGACCAGGGTCAACGTGAGGCCTTGCTCAACGAGGCAAAGCAGGAGGCTGCCCGCATTATTGATGAGGCCAAGGTCCAGGCTGCTTCTTGTACCCCGACTACTACCGCAACCACCATTTCGATATCTACGACCGACATAGATGATGCAGGAGAACATGTAATGAATGAAAAAGAACGTCTACTGGCGCTTGAGTCTGTGCGTTTGGGGTTAGCTGCCCTGAGGAATGCCTATGGTCTGAGTGATGATCAGTTTGAGGCACTAGTGAAATTTGCCGGAGCCGAGGCCATTTTAGTTAAGGAACACGCTGTAGCCCGGAGTTCGGCGCCTACAGCCCCGGTACCTGCTGCCCCCGCCCCCCCGACGCCGGTCGTTGATGAGGTCAAGAAGACCGCTGAGGCCAAGAGTGCTGATGATGCGAGAGTGGCAGCTGAGGCCAAAGCTAAGGTCGAAGCACAGGCTGCCGCTGATGCCAAAGCTGCGGAAGAGGCCAAGAAAGCCGCTGAGGCCAAAGCTGTGGAAGAAGCCAAGAAAGCCGCTGAAGCCAAAGCTGCGGAAGAAGCTAAGAAAGCTGCTGAGGCCAAGGAGGCAGCCGCAGCTGTAGCTGCGGTCCAACCTGCTCCTCCCGCTGCAGTGGTATCGGGAGCTACTGATGCCGCCAGTCTGAAGATAGAGACGACTCTGCTGAAAGACCGTGCAAGCAAAGTGCCGACTGATCATTATGTTAAGGATTACAGCGGTGCTATCCGCGATGTGGTGTTGGGCAGTGGTGATAAAACTATTACTGTGGGTGGAACTAATACTCTCCCGTTCCAGCTCTTCGAAGGCGAGATGCGTAATAAGCCGCTGATTGCCATGGATGTCCTTGATTCCACTCCGGACGAGTGGCCGGATGCCCTGTCTCGACATTATTCCGACGTTCTTGATAATCCGACTTCTTGGGCCCAGAAATGTGTCAATCAATATCAAGCCGAGGCCATCTGTTTATCTCTTGTCAGCACCGATCCTAATGGCCAAAATCGTTCTGCCGCTGAGGCTGCTAAGATTGCCAGTGCGGTGATTAACGCAGTCGATGTGCCCATCATCATTTGGGGGTGCGGCAACGCTGAAAAGGACACTGAGACTCTGCGTGAAATCACCTCAATAATTGGTGATAAGTAGGTCTGTCTCGCCCCTTTGGCCGACACTAATTATCGGTCGCTTGGCGCCACAGCAATGGCCTTTAACCACTCTATAGTGGCAGCATCGCCGATTGACGTTAACTTGGCTAAACAGCTTAATATTCTTCTTGAGAACTTAGGTGTTTCTTTGAACAACGTTATGATGGACCCCTCTGTCGGCGCCCTGGGTTATGGCATCGAATATACCTATTCAGTCATGGAGCGTATCCGCTTGGCAGCCCTCACCCAGAAGGATGAGAAACTTCAGGTGCCTTTCATCTGCAATCTTGGTCGTGAGGTTTGGAAGGCTAAGGAGTGCCGGTTACCTTCCGATGCTTTGCTGGGTGACCAGGAGCGTCGTTCTGTGATGATGGAAGCGATCACCGCCAGTTGCATGCTGATGTGCGGTGGTGATGTGCTGATCATGCGGCATCCCCAGGCGGTCAGTCTGGCTAAGTCCCTGATCAACGGCTTGATGAACTAAATTCTACCCTTAAGAGAAGAAGGAGTTTTGCGATGTCGAAAATAATCTGTTCAGCAGCCATCCGTGGCGCCCATAAGATCGTTGATATGGCGGAGGCGAGTTATGAAGAGGCTATCAAGAAATTCGGTGCCGAGCATGAGGTGTCTTATCCCAATACGGCCTATTTTCTGCCTATCATTTACAGTATCCTGGGTGCCAAGATACAGAACCTGGGAGATATGAAGGACATCTTTCAGGAGTGTCGCAAGCTCCTGCCGCCCATAGTCAGCGATTCGTTGTGGCTGCCCTATCTAGGACCGGCCCTGGATGCTGGTATGGCTACCTTTTTCGCCGAGGAGATGTATGAGGCTATTCGCTATCTCAACGAGCCGAATTTCTATACCAAGACTGAAGACACTCTGGCTGAAAATATCTGGCTGGGCGCTGCTGATGACGTTATCTTCCGGAAGCGCGGGGTTGAGTTTGTTGATGGCACTGCCCCGGGGTTTGCAGCAATTGTCGGCGCGCCTCCTACCAAGGAGATTGCCACTAAGATTGCCCTTGAGTTGCAGGAGAAGAATCTTTATATCTTTATGCACGATCATACCGGTGGTGTACGGATGTCGGAGCAGTTGATTGAGGCTGGTGTTCAGGTGGGATGGAATACTCGTCTTGTGCCTTTTGGCCCTACGTATACCTCAGCTGTCTTTGCCATAGGTTTTGCCTGCCGCGTTGCCATGGCTTTCGGCGGTATTAAGCCAGGAGATTACAAAGGAAACCTGATCTACAACAAGGATCGGACCTTTGCCTTTGTCATGGCCTTGGGTCCAGTGAGCGACGAGTGGTACGCCAACGCCGCAGGAGCCATCAATTGGGGTTTCCCGACCATTTCCGACTATAATATCCCAGAGATCCTGCCCACAGGTGTTTGCACCTACGAGCACGTGGTCAGTAATGTCCCCCACGACGAGATTGTCCAGAAGGCGATTGAGGTGCGTGGACTTAAGGTCAGCATCACCAAGATCGACATCCCCATGGCCTTTGGTCCTGCCTTCGAGGGTGAGCGTATTCGTAAGGATGATCTGTTCATGGAATGTGGCGGTGGCCGGACCAGTGGTGTTGAGGTGCTGGTATCCAAACCCATGGATGAGGTCCAGGATGGTTTGGTTATTGTTGAAGGTCCGGACATCAAAGACATCAAAGAGGGACAGAATCTACCTATTGCCATTCTGGTTGAAGTGGCCGGTCGCGAGATGCAGTCAGACTTCGAACCTATTCTTGAGCGTCAATTTCATCATTTGATCAACTATATTCAAGGCATCATGCATATCGGCCAGCGGAATATCATGTGGATCCGTATCGGCAAGGGTGCTGTTGAAAAGGGCTTTTCCTTCGAGCACATCGGCAAGGTTCTGCACGGCAAACTTCATCAAGAGTTTGGCGCTATTCTCGACAAGGTTCAGGTCAAGATCTACACTGTCCTTGAGAAAGTAGAAGAGGTTCAGGCCCTGGCTCGAAAGGTTTATGATGAGCGTGACCTCCGTCTGGGTAGCATGACCGATGAGACAGAAGATATTTTCTACTCTTGTACCCTCTGCCAGTCATTTGCCCCCAGTCATGTCTGTGTTATCACTCCTGAGCGAATCGGGATGTGTGGAGCTTACAACTGGCTCGATGGTAAGGCTTCATTTCAGATTAATCCTACAGGACCTAATCAGCCGATTGAAAAAGGAGAGTGCCTTGATCCGATACAGGGTAGTTTTGCCGGCATCAACTCTTTTGTCAATCAGGCCTCTCGCGGGGCGGTTCCAGAGGTTGACTGCTACTCACTGATGAACAATCCTATGACTGCCTGTGGTTGCTTTGAGTGTATTGCCGCCATGCTTCCACAATGTAATGGTGTCATGATCGTGGATCGAGATTGTCGGAGCATGACCCCCAGCGGCATGAAGTTTACGACCCTCGCCGGTATGGCCGGTGGCGGTGCTCAGACCCCAGGTTTCATGGGGGTTTCCAAGCACTACATCAGCAGTCCGAAACTGCTGCTTGCTGAGGGTGGTTTGAAACGTCTGGTCTGGCTGCCTAAAGCTCTCAAGGAAGAGATCAAGGATAAACTGATCAAGCGCTGCGAAGAAATTGGTATGCCAGAACTGTATGATATGATTGCCACCGAGGAAGTCGGGGAGACCGAAGAGCAGATTTTGAAATTCCTTAAGGAGAAGGGTCATCCTGCCTTGAGCATGGAAGCTGCTGTTTGATCTACGTCGTTACATTGCAATAGACATTATTTAGTCGTTAACACTATCGATGCTATCGGCTGCAGGCTGGCACCGACTGATTGGAGGTAAACTGAAATGGCTTTAACCGGTATACAAATTTTAAAAATGCTCCCTAAGAAGAATTGTGGGGAATGTAAGATACCAACCTGCTTGGCTTTTGCTATGAAAGTGGCGGCAGGTCAGACAGATATTGGCGAGTGTCCGTACGTAGATGACGCGGTAAAAGAGACCATCGGTGAGGCATCAGCTCCCCCGATCAGGACCATTAAGATTGGTTCTGTGGATAGCTCCTTTACCGCTGGCGGAGAGACTTGTCTCTTCCGCCATGAAAAACGGTTTGAAAACCCAACCGGTATCGCTGTCTTGATTTCTACCGGAATGGATGATGTCGCGATTTCCAGCCGTATTGACAACTTCAAAAAGCTCCAGTATGAGCGGGTTGGCGTACTGTTAAAGGCTGACTTAATTGCGATAAAGGATGATAAAAAGGATTCACTATCTTTTTCTGCTCTGATCCAGAGGGTGATGACCGACGCGCCTGCTGCAAATTTGATTTTGATCAGCGACTCAACAGAGGCGCTTACCGCTGCTCTTGCCGTCTGTAAAGATAAGAAGCCCTTGCTCTATGGCGCAACTTCAGCCAATGCCAAGGCGCTGGCGGCCTTGGCGAAAGAGTTCGCCTGTCCGCTGGCGGTCAAGGGATCAAACCTTGATGATGCTATTGCAATCTCTGAGGAGTTGTTGCAGGCGGGTCTTAAAGATTTGGTGATTGACACTGGCGCTCGCACCGTTCGTGCTGCTTTAGAGGATAATGTCGTTGCTCGAAGGGCTGCTATTGCCAAGAAATACAAGCCGTTAGGATTCCCGACCATCACTTTTCCCTGTGAAATGAGTGATGATCCGATGATGGAGGCGATGATTGCCTCGGTTTTGATCGCCAAGTATGCCGGTATTGTCGTTCTTTCCGACTTGCAGGGGGATATCCTCTTTCCCTTGCTCCTTGAACGCCTTAATATCTTTACTGATCCTCAGCGCCCCATGGTGGTGGAAGAGAATATCTACCCCTTGAATAGTCCGGGGAAAGACTCTCCAGTGATCATTACCTGTAACTTCTCACTTACGTACTTTATTGTCTCCGGCGAAATTGAAGGTTCTAAGGTGCCATCGTGGTTGTTGATTAAGGATACCGAGGGCCTTTCTGTCCTTACCGCATGGGCTGCGGGTAAATTTGGCGCTGATGTTATTGCCCAGTTCATTAAAAAGTCCGGCATTGAGGATCAGATCAATCATCGTGAACTGTTGATCCCAGGGTATCTTGCCTCTATTAAGGGCGAACTTGAGGAAGAACTTCCACAGTGGACAATCACCATTGGACCTCGCGAGGCAGGTCATATCCCGGCATTCCTCAAAGAATGGAAGCCGTCTGCCAAGAAATGAGATTTATTATTTAATTAACTTTATAAACGAGTAATAAACCATGTCACTTAACCTCGTAATTGACGGCCAGGAAATTGTTGCCCAGCAAGGGATCACTATCCTGGAAGCAGCAAAACGTGCTGATATTTCTATCCCCACCCTTTGCTACGTGAAGGGGAAATTTCCTGAAAAGGCATGCGAATTGTGTGTGGTCGAGGTGGAAGGGGAGTCTGAGTTTCAGCGTGCGTGTATGGTGCAGATCAAAGAGGGGATGCGGATAGTTACCAATTCTGATGCCCTGAGCAAGCACCGACAGCAACGTCTTGCCATATTGGCAGAGACACATTTTGGTGATTGCAAGGCTCCTTGTAATTTGACCTGTCCTGGACAGATCAATGTTCAAGGATATATCGCCCATGTCGCCAAGGGTGAGTATGAAGAGGCTGTCCGTCTGGTGATGGAGAGGAATCCTTTTCCCTTCTCTGTTGGCCGGGTATGTCCTCGTTTCTGTGAAACTCGATGTCGCCGAATACTGGTTGATGAACCGGTTTCCATCAATCATCTGAAACGGTTTGTTGCAGATTGGTGCATGACCAGGAATGTCGATCTGAAGTTGACGTGCGATCCTCCTACCGGTAAACGTATTGCCGTGATCGGTGGCGGGCCTGCTGGTCTTACCGCAGCCTATTATCTCGCCCGCAAGGGGCATGACATCACTGTCTTTGAAGCGATGCCCAAGCTCGGCGGGATGCTTCGTTATGGTATCCCATCCTATAAAATTCCCCGTAAGATTCTTGATTATGAAACTAATGTCATTTTGGCGATGGGGATATCTGTTAAGTTCAATCAGAAACTAGGGACCAATTTTACCATTGATGACCTGCAGAAGCAGGGTTTTGATGCTACTTTTGTGGGAGTTGGCGCCTGGGCGCCTCAACCGTTGGATATCCCCGGCGCTTCCTTGCCTGGGGTGATGAGCGCCACTGAATTTCTTCGACTTGTCGCACAGGATAAGGTTAAAGGCTTGGGGCGTCGGGCAGCGGTATTTGGCGGGAATAATATCGCTTTAGAGGCAGCGCGATCTCTGTTGCGACTTGGAGTTGACGAAGTTACCGTAGTTTTCCCCAAGTCCAGGACCGGGATGTCTGCCAACCAGCGGGTGCTTAATGAGGCCGAGGGTGAGGGCGTTCAGTTCTTGATGGTTGCTTCGCCGGTAAAGATTGAACATGGTTCAAATGGACTTGATGTCGAGTTGATTCGGATGCGGCTGACGGAACCTGACAAGCGGGGTATTCGTCATCCTGAACCTATTCCGGGTTCCTCTAATTTTATTCAAGTAGATACTTTTATTTATTCTTTGGGACAGATGGCGT
>VMSU01000084.1 GCA_013792005.1 Desulfobulbaceae bacterium | reverse complement strand
GCATTCAGGAGATTGTCAGAACAGGGGCGGTTGCAATGACCAGGGCAGCCAAATAAGCACATTAATCCTGCCAAATTTTCAACATACCCCCCAAAGCACTACTTCTCCAGGTAGTGCTTTGTTTTTTCTGTCAACAAAGTAACTGCTGCATCGCAGATGAGCGCAGACTTCGAAAAGTTCGATCTCCTGGGTTGCAAAGCACTGTTGCTTAACCATCACACCTTGTTGCGAGTCTATCAAGTAACCTTATGAAATCAATACGCATTCCAGTTGCGAATGAGGGCGTTCCATTCATCCTGTTTGCCGCCTTTGCCACAGTAATCATGGCCCTGCTCAATCAGCAAGTTGCGACTTTGACCGGCCTGGCAGTCACCGCCTTTGTCCTCTATTTTTTCCGTGACCCCTCTCGAATTGTTCCCAATGACGACTTGGCGCTGATATCCCCGGCAGACGGGCGAATCATCGTGATTGACCCCAAAGTTCACGATGATCGTTTCCTGATGGCAGATGTCCAGAAAATCAGCATTTTTATGAACGTTTTTGATGTCCACGTCAACCGGACACCAATCACGGGAACTGTTGAGCAGATCATATACTCTTCCGGAAAATTTTACTCCGCCGACTCGATGCGGGCCGGCCTGGAGAACGAAACCTGCGCATTAATCCTTAGCACCATTGGTAATCGTCGACTAGCCTGTGTCCAGATGGCCGGCCTGATTGCCCGACGAATCGTTTGCTGGGCTGAAAAAGGAGATACTTTAACCAAAGGGTCACGTTTTGGCATGATCCGCTTTGGCTCCAGGGTAGATCTTTACCTTCCCGCAGAACTCCGCATTGAAGTAAAAAATGGCCAGAGGGTAAAAGCTGGAGAAACAATTCTCGGACGATTCCCCCTATAGGAACAGAGCGCCCTGCTGATTCCTTTTTTTCCAGTAACCATACGGTCCGTTTTGCAAGTCAACGGCCAAACAGACACAGTTATCAAACTCACCCCTTAGCGGGGCATTAATACATCCCAGTCACTAGCTGGGGGAGGAACAACCATGAGCGCTTTTGACCAGCCCCTGGGTCATGACAAGATCTTCATTTTTGACACGACCCTCCGCGATGGAGAACAATCACCAGGCGCCAGCATGAACATGCAGGAAAAATTTCGCCTGGCCCAGCAATTTGTCAAACTCAACATCGATATCATTGAAGCCGGATTTCCGATTGCGTCTAAAGGAGATTTTAGTTGCGTTAAAAACATCGCCGATAATATTCGTGGCATCCAGGTCGCAGCGCTCGCCCGTTGCAATCAACGCGATATCGACACAGCATGGGAATCGCTGAAGAACGGAGAAAACCCAAGAATTCATACCTTTCTGGCCACCTCTGACATTCACCTGCGCTACAAACTCAAAATGAGCCGGGATCAAGTGATGGAACTGGCTGTGGCCTCGGTTAAGCACGCCGCCAAGTACACCTCAAATGTCGAGTTCTCCGCCGAAGATGCCTCGCGCAGCGATCTTGACTTTGTCTGCTCTGTCTTTGAGGCTGTCATCCAGGCTGGAGCCCGAGTCCTGAACTTTCCCGACACCACCGGTTACGCCGTGCCCGATGAATTCGGCGCCAAGATCGCGTACCTGATGAATAATATCCCCAGCATCCACAAAGCGATCATCAGCGTGCACTGTCATAATGACCTCGGCCTTGCAGTCGCCAACTCACTAGCCGCTGTAAAAGCAGGCGCCCGTCAGATTGAATGCACCATCAACGGACTTGGTGAACGAGCAGGCAACACCGCTCTCGAAGAGGTGGTTATGGCCATCCGTACCCGAGCCGACCAGATGAACGTCCGAACCGATATCGTCACCGAGCATATCCACCCCACAAGTCGCATGGCCAGCACCATCACCGGAATTATGGTCCAACCAAACAAAGCCATCGTCGGGGCCAACGCCTTTGCCCATGAGTCCGGAATCCATCAGGACGGGATGCTCAAGGAACGCAGCACCTACGAGATCATGAACCCCTGTGACATCGGTCTCTCCAAAGGCACCCTGGTCCTGGGAAAACACTCCGGTCGTCACGCATTAAAAGACCGCATCACCTCAATGGGATACACCCTTAAGGACGACGAGCTGGACCGAGTCTTCACCCGCTTCAAAGCCGTCGCCGACCTCAAAAAAGATATGTTTGACGAAGACCTGGAGGCAATCATGATGGATGAGATCTTCCGAGTCCCAGAGTCGTATGAGCTTCTATCACTTGGCGCGATGAGCGGCAGTAAGACCCTGCCGACCTCGGCGGTGCTGATGAGGGTCAACGGAGAAGAGGTCAAAGGTGCGGCCCTCGGGGTTGGCCCTATTGACGCCACCTTCCGAGCCATCGCCAACCTTACCGGCACCCAGAGTAAATTACTCTATTTCGCCGTGAGTTCCATCACCGGCGGCACCGATGCCCAAGGGGAGGTCATGGTTCGAATCGAGGGCGATAACGGCAAGGTAGTGTTGGGCCAGGGCGCTGATCCTGATATCGTCACCGCCGCGGCCAAAGCCTACCTCAACGGACTCAATCGCCTTGAATATCTAAAGCTCAAAGGATGACAATTAATCTGTAGTCTTTTTAAATGAAGGTGTCACAACTCACATTCAAACACCATCGGACGAGAGTCTACTCATCGACATAATATCTATTTTTTTGGAGTAAAGGACAATGGCAGCAAAGAAGACAACATTTAATATTGCGGTGGCCGGCGCCACCGGCGCTGTTGGCGGGGCAATGCTGGAAACCCTGGCTCGACGTCAGTTCCCTATTAACGAATTGAGACTGCTGGCTTCGGCACGGTCGGTCGGTAAAAAATTTACCTTTCAGGGCAAAGAGATCGAGGTCCAGGAGATGACAAAGGATTCCTTCGCCGGAATTGACATCGCTCTTTTTTCCGCCGGGGGCTCACGCTCTCTTGAATTTACACCCGCAGCAGCAGCCGCAGGCGCAGTAGTGGTTGACAACTCCAGCGCCTTCCGCATGGACCAAGAAATTCCTCTGGTTGTTCCTGAGGTCAACCCTCACGCCATTGCTCAATATACCAAACGCGGTATCATTGCCAATCCGAACTGCTCAACCATCCAAATGCTGGTGGCCTTGAAACCCATTTACGATGCCGTCGGCATCAAACGCATCGTGGTTTCAACCTACCAGGCGGTCTCAGGGACCGGAGCCAAAGCCATCGAGGAGCTAGAGCAACAGGTTAAAGACTGGGTGGCAGGTAACGCCATCACCAATAATGTCTATCCTCACCAGATCGCCTTCAACTGCCTGCCCCAGATTGACAGCTTCATTGACAATGGCTACACCAAGGAAGAGATGAAGATGGTCAACGAAACCGTCAAGATCTTTGAAGACCCTGAAGTTAAGGTTACAGCAACCACGGTTCGAGTGCCGGTATTCTATGGCCACTCGGAGTCTGTCAATATTGAGACCAGAAGAAAAATTACCGCAGCTGAAGTCAAGGCCCTGCTCGCCAAGGCTCCAGGAGTAAAACTGGTTGATGATCCGGCAAACTCGGTCTATCCGCTGGCTATTGATTGCGCAGGCAAATTCGAAACCCTGGTCGGTCGCATCCGCGAAGATGAGACCATCGACAATGGCATCAACATGTGGGTAGTAGCGGACAATATCTTAAAAGGCGCCGCCTTAAACGCTGTCCAGATTGCCGAAGTCCTGATCAAGGACTACCTATAATTTGCGAATCATCGCCGGACAAGCCAAGGGGCGTCGGCTAGCAGCTCCAGGTGAACGGAGCGGCAAGACCATCCGCCCCACCGCCGACCGGGCACGAGAGGCTCTATTCAGTATCCTGGGCTGGGATTTGATGCGTGAGGCAGCAGTCCTTGACCTTTTTGCCGGGACTGGGGCTCTGGGCCTTGAGGCATTAAGTCGCGGGGCAAACAAGGCGGTCTTTGTCGACAACAACCCATTAGCCATTGATCTGATTCTGCAAAATATTACAATTTGTGGTTTTGCTGACCGATCCCATGTTGCCCATCATAACCTGATGAAGGGCCTTGCCTTTTGGACGAAGAACCGCCTACAGCCTCAACCATTCGATATTATCTTTATCGATCCACCTTACAAACAAGGCACAGGTAGCCACCTCCTGCCCTTACTCCTTGAACACGGGCTGGTCAGTGAAGCAGGGGTAGTCATTGTCGAAGACGATAGCTCTGAAACACTGCCGGAGGCCTTTGGCAAACTGAGGCTGTATGATCATCGGACCTATGGAGACACCGGTTTCTGGCTCTATGAAAACCAATACACCAACGAACTTCCTTGACACCTCCTCAAAACACACCCCCAAGAAGGACTAACCAATGACAGCCTATGAGCCATTTCTGGCCGAAAAAACGGCTGACCGGGTAGCTGTGTATCCTGGCACCTTCGACCCGATCACCATGGGACACCTCGACATCATTCAGCGGGCTCTGCACCTCTTTGACCGGGTGATCGTGGCGGTGGCAAAAAACCCCACCAAGACTCCAACCTTCACTATTGACGAACGATTGCAGATGATCCGCAACTGTTTTCCCGACGACGACCCGCGAATCGAAGTTGCTTCAGTTGAAGGCCTGTTGGTTGATTATGCCTACCGGCGAGGGGCCAAAGCCCTCGTCCGTGGGATGCGCGCGGTCTCCGATTTCGAGTTCGAGTTCCAATTAGCACTAATGAACCGCCGCCTTGAACGGGAAGTGGAGACGGTCTTCTTGATGACCGCCTTTCGCTGGATCTACATCAGCTCAAGCATTATCAAGGACGTCGCCCGGCATGGCGGTGATGTCAGCGGCCTGGTCCCAGACCACGTCTGTGAACAACTGCGCGAAAAATTTATGAAATAGCGCCAAAATCCATGCCCCAGCCCCCCCCAGTCACCTCCGGGTCAAAGATCTTTGCAACTTCACGTCGGCGTTTTCTGCGCCAAGGACTCGGTTGGCTGATCCTCACCGCCATGACCTATCCCCTGTTCCGCTTCCTGAATTTTCGTCTGCCCAAAAAACCCATTCAGATCAAGATCGACAAAGACTTAAGTCTACGGGGATTTGCCATAGAGCGTGACTTCATTCTCTTTCGTGGCGAGGATACGGCGTGGGCCGTCTCCCGCCGCTGCACCCATCTGGGCTGCACCCTCTCGTACGATGAAACCGCCCACCAGTTAGTCTGCCCCTGTCATCACAGCCGCTTCGACACCGAGGGTAAACGCCTGGCAGGTCCAGCTCAACGTGACTTGAGCATCTATCCCGTCGAAAAAGCGCCAGAGGGCAGTAAAGGCTATATCGTCACCCTCTAAACCCCGAGGACGAATCAACTCCTCCACCCGGCCCAACCATGCCCCAAAAACTCCCCATCCTCTCCTGCCTGCCACAATTGTTTGCGGCGCTTGAGCACAATCAGACAGTAATCCTCGCCGCCCCACCCGGTTCCGGCAAGACCACTGGCGTCCCCCTGGCCCTACTAGGAGCAAAGTGGCTCGGCGACGAATCCATCCTGATCCTCGAACCCCGCCGTCTTGCCGCCCGCATGGCAGCATCCCGCATGGCTGAAATGCTGAATGAAGCGGTCGGACAAACCATAGGCTACCGGGTCCGTTTCGACAGCCAAGTCTCGGCTGCGACCCGTATCGAGGTGGTCACCGAGGGAATCCTTACCCGCCGCCTACAGAGTGACCCGGAACTTACCGGGGTCAAACTTGTTGTCTTCGATGAATTTCACGAACGAAGCATCCACGCAGACCTGGCCTTGTCCCTGTGCCTCGACGTCATCGACAGCCTGCGCAACGACCTGAAAGTTCTGATCATGTCTGCTACCCTGGACATCGAAGGGCTAACCACCTTTTTACATAATCCGGCAATAGTTACAGGAGCAGGCCAGTCCTACCCGGTCACAGTCCACTACCGGCCCACTCATGGTCCACTCCGCCGCGGCCAGACATCCGGGCCTGGGAACGAATACAGCATCCATCGCCTGCTTGATGCCGTAACCGCAGCCATCTATCACGCCATCGAAAACGAACATGGCGATATCCTGGCCTTCCTCCCCGGCACAGAAGAGATCCGCCGTTGCACCGCCCACATCAAGGAAGAGTTGAAACACAACGCCATCAATATCCTCCCTCTCTCCGGCGACCTGCCCAAAACCGTGCAAGACCAAACCGTTCGCTATCTCCCTGGCGGTGAGCGTCGATTAATCCTCTCGACCGCCATCGCCGAGACCAGTCTGACCATCGAAGGCGTGCGGGTGGTGATCGATTCCGGATGGAGCCGAATCTCTCGCTTTGATCCCAACAGCGGCTTGTCCAAACTCGTCACTGTCCGCGTCTCACAAGCAGCAGCGGAACAGCGGCGGGGCCGGGCCGGACGTGTATGTGAAGGGATCTGCTACCGACTGTGGAATGAGAGTGAAAATAGCACTCTGCCCACCCATGGCCGCCCGGAGATCCTTGATGCCGACCTCGCCCCCCTGACCCTTGACCTCGCAGCCTGGGGAGTCGCCTCGCCGACATCCCTACGCTGGCTTGACCCGCCACCTTCTGGCCATTATGCTGCGGCAGCAGACCTGCTGATCCTTTTGGACGGTCTAGACAACCAAAGACGAATCACTCCTTTAGGACACCGAATGTCTCGACTGCCGGTCCACCCGCGTTTGGCCCGAATGATCCTTGCCGCCGGCAACTCGGTGTCTATGGCCTGTGATATCGCCGCCCTGCTCACCGAACGGGACATTCTCCCAAGAAACCGCTCAATATCAACAATGACGCCTCGGTCAATTGACATCGACACCAGAATACAGGCCTTGGCCACCTTCAGGCTACGAGACAAAACGACCGCACTAGCGCTTGGTGCAGACCTCGGGGCCTGCGCCAGGGTCGATGCGGCGGCAAAACAACTGCATCGTCTGCTTCCCGATCCTCAACGACCAAACCGTCAACCTAATGATCACACCACTGCCGGGGAACTTCTCACCTTAGCCTATCCCGACCGAATTGCTCAACTTCGACCCGGCGGTCATACTCACTACCGGCTAGCAACTGGCCGCGGGGTGCGTTTACCGGAAGACGACTCCCTCTGCGGTAGCCCGTATCTGGTCGCCGCAACCCTGGATGCCGGTCAAACCGAGGGACGGGTCTATCTAGCGGCACAAGTAAGCATTGATGCTATCAGGCAGCGCTTGAACGATCACATCACCACTGACGATGCGGTCTACTGGGATGTCGCGCAAGAGGCCGTGGTAAGCTGCCATCAAGAACGCCTACTGTCTCTGGTACTCGACGAGCGCCCCTTATCATCTTCTCCCCGTGAGGCTACCCGTTCGGCCCTGAGCGAAGGGATCAGAAAACTGGGGCTCTCAGTCCTGCCCTGGACCAAAGAGGCGATTACCTTCCGGGCCAGAGTCGAATCTCTGCGCTACTGGCAGCCAGACCAAGGATGGCCTAACCTGTCTGACGACACCCTGATCGCTGACCTCTACTGGCTCAGCCCCTACCTTGACCACATGAGCCGCAAGCAACATCTGGCCCGACTGAATCTTTTGACGATATTCCAAGGATTACTCGACTGGAATCAACTCCAGCGACTAAACGCCGAGGCCCCCACCCATATCGAAGCCCCCAGCGGCTCTCGTCTGCCCTTGCGATACATCCCCGGCGAAGCGCCGATCTTGGCCGTCCGCCTCCAGGAGATGTTCGGACTCTCTGAAACACCGAAAGTAGCCAGGGGACAGATTGCGGTAACTCTCCACTTGCTCTCTCCTGCCCAGCGACCGATCCAGATCACTCAAGACCTGAGTGGCTTCTGGAACACCACCTACCCCGAGGTCAAGAAAGAACTGAAAGGCCGCTACCCCAAACACGTCTGGCCAGATGACCCATGGGAGGCAAAAGCCACTGCCCGAGCACAACCGAGAAAAAAATCATAACGTTATCTTTGACAGAACTCACGGGGAAAAATTTGACTTCAACAATAATTCTATATATCATTTACCCAATGTCATACTTCACAGTAAGAGCCGGAAAGGAGCGATCAGCATTGCACACGCCATATCGTGACAGCCCCTAAACTCACCTAGCGCGCAACTCAATGCGCGGTGAACTAACAATAGCTTAAATCATTAAATTTCCCAGAGACCCTCTTATGCAATCACTTTTCTCTCCTCGTCCAGTTTTTGTCTCCTTGATTTGCTGCTTACTGATCTTACTGGGGAGGGGTGGCATTGAGGCTCAGGCCGGCGGCTGCGCCAATGGCAGCTGTCATGCCAACATCATCGGGTTTGCCAAACTGCACAACCCGGTAGAATCCGGAGAGTGTGAGGCGTGTCATCTGGCCAAGGAGGAGGATGTCGCCCGACACCAAGCTAAACCGGCCAGCTTCAAGGCCTTCCACCTCCCTGAATCAAAGGGACCCTTCTGCTATGAGTGTCATGACAAAGTAAATAATGGCAGCGCGATTCACCCCCCGGTCCAGGAAGGAGAGTGCTTGGCCTGCCATTCACCTCACGGCGGCGCCAATAAAGTCTTCCTCAAAAGTAAACAGGTGTCCGAACTCTGCTTTGAGTGTCACGAAACCGCTGAGATGACCAAGACCTTCCAACACAGTCCAGTGGCCGATGGTGAATGCACGGCCTGTCACAATCCTCACTCGTCAAACAATAAATCCTTACTGAAGACCCCGGCTAACACTCTCTGTTTTGACTGCCATGATGACAAGAAGGAACTTCTGAGCAAACCGGTCGTACACCCACCGCTTCAGGATGAAGGCTGCCTGGCCTGTCATGCCCCTCACAGCTCAACAGCAAAATCCCTGTTAAAAAACGACTCGCAAGCCGAACTCTGTTTCGAGTGTCATCAAGAGATCAATCCTGAATTGGTCAAGATGGCCAAAAGTGCAAAGTATCCACATACACCGGTCTCCGACGAGCCCTGTACGGCCTGCCATGATCCCCATGCCAGCGAATCGGCCAAACTACTTTCGGACAAACCCCAGACCATCTGTTTAGACTGTCATGAAGAGATAAAAAAAGAACTTACCAACACTGTTTCAATACATGACCCGGTGAAAACTCAAGGCTGCACTGTCTGCCATGAAGTCCATGGTTCAACAAGACCAAAACTGCTAACCCAAAAATTCTCGGACAAATTCTCCAGTCGATACCAAGAAGATCTTTATCAACTCTGTTTCGGCTGCCACAACAAAACGATGATGGCCAACCAACGTGCCACTAAGGAAGAGACCCAATTCAGAGATGGCGATACCAATCTCCACTACTCGCATGTTGTCAAACCAACCAATGGCAGAAGCTGCAAAGTCTGTCATGAACCGCATGGCGCGCGCCAGAAAAAACTCATCAAACAATCCGTTGCTTTTGGCAAAGGCGCGATGATGATCAAGATCAAATATACCAAAACCGCCACTGGTGGCACTTGTGTGGTGGCCTGTCACAGGCCGAGAGATTATGATCGAAAACATCCTGCGAGCAAATAAGGTTGCCCCGCCCCGGACTACGCCAACTATCTCCCTCCAGTGATAAGATTGAGAGCCTGTGGACAGATAGTGGCCAGTCCCCGGTGTAACAAAACAAGCGCCACCACTACCATCAACGGAATTACCAGGTAGAGCAACAGCATAGTGTAGGGACCGGTCAACGGCACATATTGATAGGCCAGCGTCCGTACAATCCCCAGCAGCGGTTCATGGGCTGCATACACGAAAAAACTGGTACCACCGAGCGTGATTATAAAATTACTCAAACCTTCATGACGAGCTACCAACTTGGTGGCATAGAGAGTCGCAACAACCTCGATAATCAGCCCGGTACGATGAAGGTAAATATTGAACCAGGCCGAGTTCCAGATGGTATCGGCCACCATGATCGGTAGAGAGGCAAACAGAGCTAGAGGCCCAAACCGATCAAGGGCGAACAGGCTTTTCCCCTTGATGCCCAAAAACGCCCCACCGGAAAAAAACAACACTCCCACCGCACCCGGAGCAATAACTGGCCAGCTTTCAGTAACCCAACAAAGATACATCACCCCAAAAAACGGCAGGGCGGCAAATCGTAACACAACGACGATGACAGGCGCCAGCAGAGCCAAAAATATAAGATCGCGGATGAACCACATATGATAAGCGATGGGGTATCTGGTGAGGCCCAGCATGGCATCAAGATACGAAAAGGCATTATGGGTCGCTGCCAAAGGGGCTCCCTCAGGGAAATAGGGCTGGACCGCCGGGAGGGTCTGGCTCAGCACAACAATGGTCAGCACGACTAAATTCCAAAGAAAAAAAGGGATGAACAAGCTCCGAAATCTGGTTCTGAGCTTGTGTAGGTATACCTGTCGCGACCACTTGAAATAGGTGAAAAAGAGATAACCTGCCAGTAAAAAAAAGATGGGCACCGCTATCCGCGCGAGACACTGTGAGATCAAGACCCTAATAAAGTTAGTCACAGCATTGGTGTCGGATCTACCGAGAGTCACACCGGCGAATGCAATGGTCGTGTTATAGGCATGGATATAGAGAATCCCGATTATCGGGGGAAAACGAAGCAGCTTAATCCGTCGTGACGAATCATGGTCTATCATATGGTCTTGATCCACTCAACTATAGGGTAATATATGCTGCCAAAGATTGCCGTACGACCGTTTCCTCTGAAACTATACACATCCAAACCGACACACCAGAAAGAGATTGATTTCCATGATGGATTCGGCTAACCTTTTTACGCTTTCCTTTAAGATCATCACTGGTCACACATAAAAAGAGAGGGAGCGAAATAACGAGTCACTCTAAATGCCGGCTCTAGCAGTCTCGATGTCGATTCTTTGCAGACGCCATCTCCTTCACTAACCGCCAATCCGAATCTTTCCCCCTGAAATGCGATTACCTATCATCATCGCCCTCTTCCGGGATTATTCTCCCGTACTTCTAACTCACTTCACCAAACATTAGCACACCAGCAACGATGAATGATTTTTCCACAACAATTGCGCTCAATGCACGCCTCATTCAAGGCAAAGCCGCGTACCTGTTTATCAACCGCTATACCGCCTTTCTCCTGGGCGTGTTCATCTACTCTCTACTGGCCAAGTCCTTGGGAAGTCTGCGTGGCCTGGTGTTTATTAACAGGGAAGGAGACCTCGCCCTGAGCAAGCAGTATCTTGAATTGGCCTGTCTAGTCTACCTCTACTGCTACTGCAATATGATTTTACGGCCATCCCGCTGGCAACCGTTGCTGGCGGCCATCCCGATCCTGCTCGCTTATGTAGGACAGGATCTCTATTACCTGATGTACAGTAATGTCCTTCGCCTTTCCGAGCAGGCCGAACTCCCGGAACTGCTCAAGGTGCTGACACTTAAGCATATCGCGCTGCTGATCACTACCGTAGCTGCCCCCTTAAGTTTCTTTCTCTGGTTTATTAATTACCGGAGGTTTTGGCCTATTATGGTAGGAGCTTTGCCCATTACCTTACTGATCGGTGTGGCCGAATTCTATCCGGAACACTACACAACTACGTATCGAAAGATCGGACGGGAAATCGTTTTCTGGTCGGATGCGGTCAGCGCGGAAAACAACGGCCGCTTTATGATGCTGCTGTACAGGGAGGCGGAACGCAAGATTGCCCAGGCCAAAACCAAAGCCTTCCGGGATCGTCCCCAGTACGACCGGCAGGCCCAGCAACTAGCCACCTGGATACACACCAACAGCAACAATCGCAATGTGCATCTAGTGGTTCTGGAAGGTTTTATCGACCCAACCCTGTTTAAAAACGCCAAGTATACCAAGGACCCCTTCCACCCGAGTTTCAAGAAACTAGCAGGCAACAAAATGGGATTTTCCATTTCTCCGGTTGTCGGCGGCAAAACATCCCAGGCGGAATTCGAAGTGCTGTGCGGTGTCCCCGCCTTTGAAGAATTGACCGGGGTGGAATTCAATGGGTTCACCGGGGCACAGGCCTATTGTCTGCCAGGACAGTTGCGGCTTGCCGGCTATCAAACGATAGCCTCAAACGCCTATAATCCAAGTTTCTTCAACACGCCCAATGCCTATCAGGGCATTGGTTTTGACGAAATATATTTCCCCCGCGAATATGTCAACGGCAGTGACACGTATCTGTCGCGCGGCGACACCAAAGACGAGATGGAATATATGTTTGACAGTGAGTTATTCTCTCAGAACCTGGAATTTATTACCCCATTGCTCCTGGATAAGGACAGACCGCCGCTGTTTAACTATGTCTTGACCGTCTACGGCCATTTCCCACATCTATTGAACGAACAGAAACGGCCTCCGGTGTTAAAAATGCTCTCCCCTTTCAAAGACCCGCAGTTGGAACGAGCAGCCAACCAGATCTTTTACCGCTCCAAAGCGGTTGCCGATTACGTCAGCCAACTGATTGAACTTGATGAACAGAGCTTAATCATTCTGATCAGCGACCATATCCCTCCTGGACAGTTTGGCCGCAAGAGTTATAAGAAACTGCACTATCTCGACAATACGGACGAGAGCCTCCAGATGAACCGCATCCTGATCATCGAAGACGGCAAAGCAAAAAAACATGCCACCATCCATCATTACGATGTACCAGCCATGGTGATGAACTATGTCACCAATGGGGCATACTGCCAGGAACACACCTGCGGCTTTGTGGAAAACAAGCTCCTCGACGACCGGATGGCTCGACATGACGATTATCTGCGGCTAATGGCCCATGCCTCCGAGTAACGCCACGCCACTTCAGTTTTCAATGGTAACGTCAAACCTCTCCATCTGAATGCTCGCGCCCTTGCCCTCCCCCAGGAGATGAAAGGAAAAAGACTGACGGGCCTCCTGGTTGTCAAAGGAGAAATCAAGCTTTCCTTCCTCCTGGGCGTGGAGGAGAGGAAAACCGGGATGCTGAATGCTTTTGATGGTCCCCTCCCACTGTTTAAATCCTAGCCTAAGCTGCACCCCCTCCGCAGGCGCCTGAATCACCTTCACTCTAATTGAAACACGCACCGTGGAATCGGCCGGAAAATCGAGATATTGCGCACCCACCAGATTGTCGGACCACTCATTCTTGATCTTCTCAGGCAGGTGACGAATCTCTCCACTGGCGAACTTCAGCACCCGTACCCCCTGTTGGGGAATAAGCTTGTGGTCCAGAGTTGCGGCGATGAGAAAGATCGGATTCCTCCTCCCCTCCTTATCCCGCAGAAACTCAGCCGGTGGCGGCCCCAACAGACTGTCTGCCTTACCCACCCGGCAACGGCCATCGTCAGAACACTCATAACGAAAGTTGTCAACCGTGTGCCAGCGACGCTTGGAGGCGGTGTAGGAGACCATCTCCCTCGGCGTGGCGTAGTCACGAAAAAGACTTCGGCCGACCACTCCCCGTGGGATTGGCAGCCCCAGGTAATCAAGGATGGAGACTTCGGTGTCCACCAAACCATACCCCCCCTGTTTAAGGCGCGGGAGCGCTCTTGCCTCCGGGGCAAGGACGATCCCTACCACCCAACTGCTGACCCAATCGGCCAGTTCCGAGCCATGAGACTCGTCGGAGGTGATGATGACCACTGTGTCCTTGAGTACCCCATCCTGGCGCAGACCTTCGATAAATTCGGCTACTGCCTGATCCAGCAGGTCCACGGTGGCAGCCCGACGGTCAGGATAGTTGGCAACGATATCGTCAGGCACGGCGTACGGTTGGTGGGTACCGACCGTCAGCAGAGTCAACATCCAGGGCCGATCCTTCTTCTGAAGGCCGGCGATATAGTCCCGTGCGCCACGAAAGAAAACCGAGTCGATCACCCCCCATTCAAAGGGATAAGGGTTGGCCTCCTGAAACCACTCATTGCCATGGACCTCTTGGAATCCAACCAAGGGCATGAAGCGGTCCTTGCCCATAAAGGAGAGCCCGGCCCCTTGCAGATAGTGGGTATCCCAACCATGCTCGGCCATTTGAGCGGGCAGACACTCCTTGGCCCGATCCAGGTTGCCGGTCAACTCCACCGCCTTGGGCGTATCCCAGGATTGTTTGCTGAAGTCGCCGCACAGCAAGGCGTAGAGGCCACGGATGGTCTGATGGCTATGGGCGGTGAAGTCGGGGATCAGCATAGCCCCTTGAGTGCTCTCAGCCAGCCGGTCCATGGAGACCTTGTAGGAATCAACCCCCATGGCCTTGCTGATTTCAGGATAATAGAGGCCCGGGATCCCCTCAAGGGTAATGATCAGGACATTCTTGGCCGTTCCCTTGACCAGCAAGGGAGCGCCATCGAGATCGAACTGATTCAGTCCTTGGGGAAGATGGTAGTCAGCCAGATCCTCGGCGGTAAATGGCGACGGCGTAATAAAGGCATCGATAATAAACCAGTGCACGGCATTGTGGCGAGCGACCACGCTCTGATCATCGTTCTGGAGGCTCAAGTGATTATGGAACAGCAGGACGGCAATGCCTGAAACAAGAAGAGGGAAGGCATATCGCCATTTTGGTCTGGCCAAGGGCAGGAAAAAGACCAGCAGGGCGGAAAGAGACATCGCCCAGACCAGGGCGGGTGACGAGAGGTTAAAATTGGCCGTGGTATTCTTGACAAAATCGGCATTGGCCAGGTAGTGCAGGTCTTGCCAAGAAGGCAGACGACTCATTGCCGTCACCAACTCCCCCGCGCCGATCACAAAGCCAGTCCAGATCAATGCCAGAACCACCCGCAGCCAACGGGGGATCCAGAGAAGCAGAACAAAGAGCAGGATGCCCACTCCGCCATCTGACAAGAGCCCGATGAATTCTCCGCCACCCTTGTGCGCGAAGCGCCAAATGAGCGGAGTCATGGTCAGAACACCGAGGGAGATGAGGGCAAGTATCAATTGCATGGGAGCGGACTCCAGCCGACTGAAAAGAGTAAGGCTTTCTAGAAAGATCAGGGTTCGGTAAAAAGCTTCCGCACCACCCCTGGGAGATCCCCTTTCGGAATCAGCCGGTTTTCCTCGCCCACCTCATAAATGCCGAACCACTCTTCGGGATCGCCCGGCTCATGCTGATTCTCGTCATCAGGAGCCCAGCCAATCTTCCACCACTCGTCCTGAAATTCAAAAAAGACCAGCCCGCTGAAATGTTCACGAAGGCGCGCGGTACGGATATCCTTCCAGACCGAGCGGAACACCTTGGCGACCCTATCCGGCTTGTGGCCCCCATAATCAATCACCTCTGGCCTAGGCATGATGGGGGAAGTCGACAGCCCCACCTGGGTCACCAATATCGGCAAGGTGGTCGTTGCCGCCAGCTCCTCCAGATAGCCCTGAAAGCTGGTCCCCGTAACCGAACCGGGCGGTGAACTCATCACTCCATGGGCATAGGTGTACACATTCATGCAGATGATATCACCCATATCCGGCACCAGCACATGCTCGCGCGCGATATCCAAGTCGGGACGGTTGGCAATAGGACCGATATGGGTCCAACTGGTGTGAGTATAGAGATGGCGCTGGCCGTAACGCGTCAACTCATAGTCCATGGCTTCGTCGATGAGGCGTGCCAAAGCGACCTCACTGGGACTGCGTCCCGTGACGGTCAGATGCTTGCCCTTATAATCACGCACCTGGGGATGGAGCATATTGGTGCGTTCCACCGTGGCGGCCTGCAACTCATCGCCAATGGAGAACAGCACCAAACGCTCCGGCCGACCGACTGCGTAAGTATGATCAATGACCTGCTTGATGTTGGTGAGGGTGGTGGCCAAATATTTCTCATCCAGGATATCAGGAGCGAAAGGGTCGATCCAAATGTCCTGACCATACACCAAATCGGTTGCGTCGAGAGCGGCAAAGAAATTGGCCGGCATCCGCAAGGGAAAAACATGGAGGTAATTCACCCCCATCTCCTTGAGCAGGGAGAGGTGCCCCGGATAACGCCCATCGTTGCCCGGCCCTGCGCCTTGTTGCGGGGTTTCACCCTTCAGATAAGGCGAGTACCCCATGCCACGGAAAAAGACCGGCTTATCGCTCACCTGATCGACAATCTGACTCCCCTGAACAACGAAACGGCGCGGCTGGGGGGTATTGAGGTGAATTAGGGCCGTTTTGCCGGAGGCCTGTGCATAGCTGGCAAACAAGCACATCGCCCAGGAAAGGAGTAATACTGATAATCTGGTAATCATAGGGGTATTATTGAGGAAATTTCTAAGGAAATCTACAACCTGACATTGGGCTAAGGTAGAGATAGGGAGAAGCAAATCATTAGCCGACCACCTCTGAGATGTCAATGGCTTTCCGACATACTGTGGTTTGATCTGGATATGTCCAGATCAAACCACAGTATAAACATTCAAAATAAATGAGCACAGATTTATTTTTTTCAGCATTAGTTCGATTAGTAAAGTGCCTCGACGACTACGTTCCAAGCGTTCCCATCTCGCTGGCAAGGGAGAACAGGAAGAAGCGGCGTAATACAAGTTCGTTTCAGAGTTCCTGCTTTACTTGACAACACCCCCTGATAACGATATATAATATTTTTTCTGACTATGAAGTTTCGGTTGAGCTATTATGTTTCATGGCAGCTTAACCGACAGACCATTTGGGTCAGATAGTGGAGGGCTCCTTCACGACAGATGCGTTACTCACCCAACCCGAAACCGCAACATTTATCTACTTTCCATCTCACCCCTCGATTCCAACGACGAACCTTGCCGACGCGTGTCTCCCCCCATCTCCGGCAATGCTATTATTGAATCCCTTGCCATGTCACTCCAAAGAAGACGTGTTTTTCTTAAATCAACCACACTCTACGGCGTACCCGCCTTGGGGAAGCCATACAACCACATCAAACACACATGCGTAACCCTATGAAAATACAGCTCAACCTGACTAACCTCCTGGTGGCAGCAGCCTTTGCCGTGGTCACCTTTTCGGTGTGGGGCCTCACCAATCGGCCTCTGCAGGAGCCACCATGGCCAACATCGGTGGTCGGAATGTCCTTCTCACCCATTCGCCCAGGGAACAATCCAAACAAAGGACTATTCCCCACCCGGGAAGAGATTGAACAGGATATCGCCCTATTGGACGGCAAGGTGAAGAATCTCCGCACTTACGACATCATCGGCACCTTAGCTGACATCCCGGAACTGGCCAGCAAGCACGATGTCAAGATCACCTTAGGAGTCTGGATCACCCATGACTTGGCCAAAAATGAGGAACGGATCAAGAAAATGATTGATATTGCCAACGCCTATCCCGACAAGGTCACCCGGGTAATGGTCGGCAATGAGACTATCCTCACCGGCGAACTTAATGCGGAAGAGGTTGGCAACTACATCGACCGAGTCAAATCCCAGGTTTCGGTGCCGGTCAGCACCGGCGAACCGTGGCATGTCTGGATTGCCAATCCCGAACTCGGCGATCATGCCGACTTCATCTCCATCCACCTCCTGCCTTATTGGGAGGGAATCGGCCTCGACAACGCAATCGGTTACATAAAAAACTGCTATCAGATTGTCAAAGATACCTTTCCCAATAGTCCGATTTTAATTGCCGAGGTTGGCTGGCCCAGCAACGGGCGCCCCAGAAACCAGGCCATTGCCAGCGAGGCCAACGAAGCTTCATTTTTACGCCGTTTCCTGGCTCTGGCCGAAAAAGAGAATTACGACTACTTCATCATGGAGGCCTTCGACCAGACCTGGAAAGCTGACAACGAAGGCTCTGTCGGCGCTTATTGGGGAGTGTACAACATCTTCCGCACCCCCAAATTCAACTTCACCCAAGCGGTCGTCAAAATCCCTCAGTGGCGGATACTCGCTGCCATCTCCATCGCGGTGGCCATTGCCACCCTGTGGATGCTTTTAATCGACAGCTCCACCCTACGCAGTCGAGGCCGCAGCTTCCTGGCCGCCATCGCCAACGGCATCGGAGTCGGGCTGGTATGGGCCGGCTACGATTACGCCAACCAGTACCTTACCCCAATGGCTGTTATCGTCGGCATCATTCTGGCCTTTGGCTATCTCGGCATCACCCTGGTCCTCCTGGCCGAAGCCCATGAGATGGCCGAGGCCTCGTGGTCCACCAAACGAAGACGCCCCTTTTCTCTTGCCACCCATGTGCCAGGGCCGGACGGAAAAGCCTTCCTCCCCAAGGTCTCCGTACACGTTCCCGCCTATAATGAACCCCCGGAGATGCTGAATGAGACACTAGATGCCCTGTCACGACTTGAATACACCAATTTTGAAGTCGTGGTCATGGACAATAACACCAAGGATCCGGCAGTCTGGCAACCGGTAGAGGCCCATTGCGCTAAGTTGGGGCCACGCTTCCGCTTCTTCCATGTCGATCCCTTAGCCGGATACAAGGCTGGGGCCTTGAATTTTGCCCTCGCCAATACCGCCCCTGACGCCGAGATCATCGCCGTCATTGACAGTGATTACCAGGTCAGCCCAAACTGGCTCAAGGACCTGATCCCCCACTTCGCCAACCCGAACATCGGCTTTGTCCAAGCGCCCCAGGACTATCGCGATGGTGACGAAAGCGTCTTCAAGACCATGTGCAAAGCCGAGTACGAAGGATTTTTCCATATCGGCATGGTCACCCGTAATGATCGTAACGCCATCATCGAGCATGGAACCATGACCATGGTCAGAAAATCCGTGCTCTTGGCGGTGGACGCTTGGGCAGAGTGGTGCATTACTGAAGATGCGGAACTCGGCCTGAAGATCTTCGAACATGGGTATGAGGGCGCCTATGTCGAAGAGAGCTACGGTAAAGGCCTGATGCCCGACACCTTCCTCGACTACAAGAAACAGCGCGCCCGTTGGGCCTATGGCGCGATTCAAATCATAAAACGCCATTATCGGGAACTGTTCGGCAGCGTGGAGACCAAACTCGACCGAGGTCAACGCTATCATTTTCTGGCTGGCTGGCTGCCGTGGATAGCCGACGGCATCAACCTCTTCTACACCTTTGCCGCCATCATCTGGTCAGGCGCGATGATCATCGACCCCCTCCATGTTGATCCTCCGCTTGCCTTCTTCATGCTGCCGCCGATCCTGCTCTTTGTCTTTAAACTGGTTAAGCTGGCCTATCTCTACCGCTTCCACATGCGGACCTCGATAAAATTAACCATGGCCGCAGCCCTAACCGGTCTCGCCCTTTCTCACACCATTGCCAAGGCCGTGCTCACCGGTTTTGTTACCAAGAACCTGCCCTTCTTTCGGACTCCGAAATGTGAAGACAGCCCGGCTGTGGTTCGGGCCTTGGCTGCGGTCACCGAAGAGATCGTGATCGCCGTCGCCCTCTGGATCGGAGTTTTGGGCATCTTATTCCGTCAGGGTGAGGACAGGCAGAGCTTAACACTCTGGGCGACTGTACTCTTCATTCAATCACTTCCCTACTTGGCAGCAATCGTAGTCTCCCTGATCACGACTCTGCCACCGCAGGAGAAAAAAAACATCGCGACTGAGCCGACAATACCCTCGACCACCTAAGATATAACGGCTAACCCTACGAAACGATGAAATCAGACCTCAAGCTTTCCATCCTGCCCCAACCGAATGACACCACCTGCGGCCCGACCTGCCTGCATGCCGTGTATCACTATTTTGGAGACATCGTGGATCTTGACGAAGTCATCAATGAGGTCACCACCCTTGGCACCGGAGGCACACTCGCCGTTTACCTGGCCTGTCATGCCTTGCGACGAGGATATAGCGCCAGCCTCTTTACCTATAATCTCCATTTTTTTGATCCGACATGGTTCACTCTGCCACTCCACGATCTGCGGGCCAAACTCCTGGCTCAAGCCACCTTAAAAAAGGACGACGACCGTCTTCTTGCCGTGGCTCGCGGCTATATCGACTTCCTCGCCCTCGGCGGCATGCTTCACTTTGAGGATTTGAGCCGTAGCCTGATCCGCACCCCATTGCGGAAATCCCTGCCAATCATCACCGGCTTAAGCTCGACCTACCTCTACCGTGCCATGCGGGAGTATGGGCCTCACGGCCAGGACGACGACCTGCGAGGAGAACCGACCGGGCATTTTGTGGTCCTCTCCGGCTACGACACCGATGAGCGGACCATCGATGTCGCCGATCCGTACCACAAAAATCCGGTCTCATCCGACCATCATTACAGTATCCACATCGACCGGGTCATCAGCGCCATTCTCCTTGGCGTCCTGACCCATGACGCTAATTTCCTCATCCTTCAACCGCCAAAACACCTTAAGAAGGCCCATCGTGCTAACTCTCATCGTTGTCAATGACCCCAGCGACTGGCCCCTGGAAATTGAAGGGATCGAACTGGTCGCGGCCCGCTCCTATCTGACCGACCCCTCCTTTGCCAAGCTGAAAAGCGCCAAGGTCTTCAACCTCTGCCGGTACTACCGCTACCAAACCACCGGCTATTACGTCTCGCTCCTGGCCGCCGCCCGTGGCCACAAGCCCCTGCCCGACATCACCACCATTCAGGACTTTAAGAGCCAGACCATTATTCGCATCGTCTCCGATGAGGCGGACCAACTCATCCAGAAGAGCCTGTCCCATATTCGTTCCAAGGACTTCACGTTAAGCGTTTACTTCGGCCATAACGTAGCCAAGCAGCACGACCGCTTAAGCCAGCACCTGTTCCGCCAATTCCAAGCGCCTTTCTTTCGTGCCTTTTTTGTCCACAACGACAAGAACGCCAAGTGGTATCTGCAGCACATCACCCCCATCCCCACCAGCGAGATCCCGCCTGAACACCATGATTTCGTGGTGACTGTCGCCCGCGAATACTTCATGGGCCGCCGCCGGATCGTCAAGCGCCGGGCCCAGAACCGCTACGACCTTGCCATCCTCCAAGATCCCAAGGACCCGGAACCACCATCAGGAGAACGGGCTCTGCATCACTTTGCCCAAGCGGCATCATCGTTAGGCATGGATGCCGAGTTCATTGACAAGAACGATTACGGTCGCCTGGCTGAATTTGATGCCCTCTTCATCAGAGAGACCACCAGCGTCAATCATCATACCTACCGCTTCGCTCGCCGTGCTTTAGCCAAGAAGATGGTGGTGGTCGATGACCCTGAATCGATCCTCAAATGCACCAACAAGGTCTTCCAGGCCGAAGTCCTGGAACGCAACAAGATCCTGATCCCCAAAACGGTAATCGTTCATAAGGATACCACCGAAGTGGTTGAGCGCTTAGGCTTGCCCTGTATCCTGAAACAGCCGGACTCGTCATTCTCGCAAGGCGTGGTCAAGGTGGAGACCCCTGAAGAACTCAGATCCCAAGTGGCTAAACTGCTGACCAAATCGGACCTCATCATTGCCCAGGAGTTCCTACCCACCTCCTTTGACTGGCGGGTCGGCATCTTCGACCGCCAGCCGCTGTTCGTCTGCAAGTATTTCATGGCCAAGAAACACTGGCAGATCATCAAACGGGACGATAGCGGAACCAAAACTGCTGACGGCACCTACGCCACCATGCCGGTGGAACACGCCCCGGACCAACTGATCCGCACCGCGCTCAAAGCCGCTAATCTCATTGGTGACGGCTTGTACGGTGTTGACATCAAAGAGGTGGGAAAAAAATTCTATGTCATCGAGATCAATGACAACCCCAACATTGACGCCGGAGTCGAAGACGCTATCCTTAAAGAGGAACTCTACCTCAGGATCATGCGGGTCTTTCTGCGGCGCATCGAACACCGCAATGATCGGGGAGGGACATGGTAACTCCTGAAACTCCCCACATTTTTGCAGGTTTCGGCATCGAACTCGAATATATGATTGTGCATCAGGACACGCTCGATGTCCTACCCATCGCCGATCAACTGCTAACTGCTGCGGCAGGTGAGTTGACCAACGACGTGGAACGGGGCGCCTTCGAGTGGTCAAACGAACTGGCCCTGCACGTGATCGAGATGAAGACCGCAGGCCCGGCAGTAAATCTTGCAGGCCTTGCCCTCGGGCTCCAAGGAGAAGTGACAGCCATGAACCGCCTGCTGGCGCCGATGAATGCCACACTCCTGCCATCCGCCATGCACCCGTGGATGGACCCCTACCGAGAGACCAAGCTCTGGCCCCATGGCTACCGGGCAGTGTACAAGGCTTACAACCGCATCTTCAACTGCCAGGGACATGGCTGGTCGAACCTCCAATCCGTCCACCTCAACCTGGCCTTTAACGGTGATGATGAATTTGGCAGGCTGCACGCCGCCATCCGCCTCCTCTTGCCTATCCTGCCCGCCTTGGCCGCCAGTTCTCCCTTTGTTGAAGGTCGGGCCACCGGCCTGCTAGACAACCGACTTGAGTTTTACCGTCACAACCAGCAACGCATCCCCTCGCTCACCGGGGCGATAATCCCGGAGACGGTGTACACGCGCCATCAATACGAGGAGACCATTCTTCAACGAAATTACCGAGATATTGCACCCCACGACCCTGATGGCATCCTCCAGAACGAGTGGCTGAACTCCCGAGGGGCCATCGCTCGCTTTGAGCGCTCAGCCATCGAAATCCGAACCCTCGACATCCAGGAGTGCCCGGCCGCAGATCTGGCGATCATCACTGCCATCGTCTTTGTGCTACGCGCCCTGGCAGCTGAACGCTGGAACTCCTTTGAAACACAAAAAGCAGTGCCGGTTACGCCCCTTTCAGATATCCTGCTCACCACCATCCGTGATGCCGATCAGGCTCGGATCAAGAACGCTGACTACCTCCGTCTCTTCGGCATCAATGCCCCTACAATAACCGCAGGCGAACTATGGCAGCATCTGGCCGAAGAAACCGTGCCTGCCGAAATCGACACCAGGGTCGCGCTCGACCACCTTCTGACACACGGACCACTGGCCCGCCGCATACTGAAAGCGGCAGGCGAAAACCCTGACCGCGCGAGCCTCTCCACTCTCTACGAGCAGCTCCGCAACTGCCTGGCCAAGGGCGAAATGTTCGCATGATCCGACCGTTTATTGTCATCAGCTGCGAACATGGCGGCAACATAGTACCTGCGCCATACACCTCGCTTTTTATCGGGCAGGAAGAGGTACTTGATAGCCATCGCGGCTCTGACCTTGGCGCCCTGCAAGTAGCTGAAATACTAGCATCAGCACTGCGCGCCCCACTCTTTTTCACCACCACCAGCAGGCTGTTGATTGACACCAACAGATCTCCGAGCCACAAAGACCTTTTTTCCAACTTCAGCCGCACCCTGCACCCTATGGAACGGGAGAGAGTCATTCAAAAGCACTATCTCCCCCACCGCGAACTGGTCAATACCGTAATCGGTACTGCTCTAGAGCAAAGAGAGCAGGTTATCCATCTGGCCATCCACAGCTTCACCCCGGTACTTGGCAACACGATAAGAAAAACCGATCTCGGCCTGCTTTACGACAGCCGACGACCTAAAGAACAGGAAGTGTGTCACCGTTGGCAACATGCCTTAACCGCACGCCGCCCTGATCTATGTATCCACCGTAACGCCCCCTACCGCGGAGCAAGCGACGGCCTGGCCACCACGCTGCGAAAACATCACACCCAAAACAATTATCTAGGGATTGAAGTGGAGATCAACCAGAAGCTTCTCTCTTCTGTGTCGGAACAACATGAGATCGCCACCCTGCTTTGGCACACACTGCTGTCCTGCCTCAACATCCCACAACCAAAGCCAAGCACCGCCTCCAGAGACGAAATTGTGGCCATTGTCGACGAAGAGAACCAGGTCACCGGCCAAGCCCCCCGCTCTGAGATGCGCCGCCACCGACTCATTCATCGAGCGTGTTATATTCTGGTCACTAATCACTACGGGGAGATCTTCGTCCAGAAACGTACTCCCACTAAGGATATCTATCCCGGATATTTCGATATCGCTGCCGGCGGAGTAGTCCTTGCCGGAGAAACCTACGAGGAATCGGCGCAGCGTGAGCTGGCCGAGGAGCTAGGGATCAACGGAGATATGGAACACCTTATCGATACCTACTTCGCTGACGAAGGAAACAAGGTATGGGGCCGAGTCTTCCGCTGCCGCCACGAAGGACCGTTCATCCTGCAAGAAACGGAGGTGGAAAGCGGTAAGTTCATGACCACGAAGGCCATCATGGCAGAGACAGGCGGCAAATTCACCCCGGACGGGCTGGCCATCCTTGCTACCCTGAAGTGTGAAAAGCTGAAGGAGTAAAGCCGTGGCGGAGAGTTACTGTCCACTCTCAGGGTAAGCATAAATTTCCCTACCAGCCCCCCTGAGTCACAAAGTACCACCCTTGTTTCTTTGTCATATTCTTAATGCCATGAGCCATTTGATTTGCTATGATTTATCCATTCATAGGAACTCGTTATTACTTCAATAACCAGCTTAGTGATGCTATTCTTGATAAAAAACGTGCTGGGCCTACTGTAACTCACTAAAAAACAGGTATCACCCATGAAAGGAATCATCCTCGCCGGTGGCTCAGGCACCCGGCTCTACCCTCTGACCAAATCGGTCAGCAAGCAGTTGATGCCGATCTACGACAAACCGATGATCTACTATCCGCTCGCTATCCTGATGCTGGCTGGTATCCGTGAAGTCCTGATCATCACCACCCCGGAAGACAACGCCCAGTTCAAGAAACTCCTTGGCGACGGCAGCCAGTGGGGAATCGATATCCAGTACGCCATCCAGCCTGAACCGGGCGGCCTGGCCCAGGCCTTTCTGATCGGTGAGGAATTTATCGGCACGAGCACTGTCTGCCTGATCCTGGGCGATAATATCTTCTATGGCCACGGCTTTTCCGAGATCCTGCAAGAAAACGCCAAACTGACCCGTGGAGCAACGGTCTACGGCTATTATGTCAAAGATCCTGAACGATACGGCGTGGTCAGCTTTGATGAGCAGGGACGGGTAACCTCCATTGAGGAGAAACCGGAACACCCCAGATCCAACTACGCGGTTACCGGTCTCTACTTTTACGACAACGATGTCGTCTCCATTGCCAAACAGATCAAGCCATCACCCCGCGGCGAACTGGAGATCACCGACATCAACAATGCCTATCTCAAGCGTGGCGACTTGACTGTAGTCCGACTGGGGCGCGGTTCCGCCTGGCTGGACACCGGCACTCATGCTTCACTGCTCGACGCCGCCAACTTCATCAAGGTTGTGGAAGACCGCCAAGGGCTTAAGCTCGCCTGCCTCGAAGAGATCGCCTATCGCATGGGCTACATCGACCGAAAACAGTTGGCCAGCTTAGCCGAACCACTGAAAAAAAACGGCTACGGCCAATACCTGCTCAGAATTATTGATGAAGACTCTGTTCAATCCCCGCTGCCTTCGGACGGGGAGACACGCCAATGAAGTTTTTGCCGACCCGGATCCCAGACGTAATCGTAATTGAGCCCAAGGTCTTCGGCGACCACCGCGGTTTTTTCATGGAGACCTGGCAGCAGCAAGTCTTTACCGAGGCAGGCATCTCGCACCCATTTGTCCAGGACAACCACAGCCGCTCAAGCCAAGGAATCCTCCGCGGCCTGCACTATCAAATCAAACACCCCCAAGGCAAGTTGGTCCGAGTAATCAGCGGCGAAGTATTTGACGTGGCCGTGGACATCCGAAAAAACTCCCCGACCTTTGGCCAATGGGTGGGGGAAACATTATCCGCCGACAACCGCAAAATGCTCTGGGTGCCCCCCGGATTCGCGCACGGATTTTACGTAATGAGCGAATCCGCCGAGTTCCTCTACAAATGCACCGACTTCTACACTCCGCCCCACGAACGTACCATCCTTTGGAACGACCCGGCGCTTGGGATCAACTGGCCCCTGGTGAATGGCGCGGCCCCAGTGCTCTCCACCAAAGATGCAGAGGGGGTCTTGTTCACCGAGGCCGAAATTTATGACTAAAATCAGCGGAGAAGCTCTCCCAAAAAAAATCATGCTTACCGGCGCCGGCGGCCAGTTGGGCTGGGAACTGCAACGCACGATGCCGCCTGGGGTGCTCCTCACCCCTCTATCTTCGGCAGACCTTGACATCACCGACTCACGTAAAGTAGCTGCTGCAATCGCAACCCTTGCCCCGGACGTAATCATCAACGCTGCCGCTTATACCGCGGTCGACAAGGCAGAAGAAGATTCGGCGCGGGCCTTCCAGGTCAACAGTGAGGGGCCGGAGTTTCTGGCCCAAGTAGCCCACGAGAGAGGAATTCACCTTATCCATATCTCCACTGACTTCATCTTCGACGGCCAAAAATCATCACCCTATCTGCCCAATGACCCGCCCAATCCCATCGGTGTCTATGGCCAAAGCAAGCGCCTCGGCGAATCGAAGATCATGGCAATTACAGGGGGGGAGAACACGACGATCATCCGCACGGCCTGGGTCTATTCCAGCCACGGACACAACTTTGTCAAGACCATGCTCCGTCTCTTGCAGGAACGAGATTCGGTCTCGATCATTGCCGATCAAATCGGCACCCCCACCTGGGCTCACGACTTGGCTCTGGCAATATGGTCTGTAGCGATTGAGGGGATCAACGGCGTCCATCACTGGACCCATGCCGGGGTAGCCTCCTGGTATGATTTCAGTGTGGCAATCATGGAAGAGGCCTTGGCCTTACATCTCATCACCACCCAGCCAACAGTTCGGGCCATCAACACCAGCGACTACCCCCTTCCGGCCCAACGCCCTCCCTACTCGGTGCTCGATAAGACCAGTCTGTGGACAGCCTTGGGTTGGCAGCCAAGCCACTGGCGGGTGGCGCTGAGAAAGATGCTTAAGGAATTGTAAGACCTTTGTCGGGTTACGCTACGCTAACCCGACCTACCATATTACAATACGTTATATTTACCCCCCAATAAGGTACGCTCATGCCCTCATCCCATATCCTTGTTACCGGTGGAGCCGGTTTTATTGGCGCAAACTTTGTTCACTACTGGCTGGCAACCCACCCAACCGACCGGGTGATGGTGCTGGATGCACTGACCTATGCCGGGAACCTCGCAAATCTTACCCCTGCCGAGGAAAACCCTAACTATCGTTTTGTCCACGGCAATATCCTTGATCTTGAGCTGGCAACGCGCCTGCTCAAAGAAGAGGAAATCAACACCATCGTCCATTTTGCCGCCGAATCCCATGTCGACCGCTCCATCCACGGGCCCGATGCCTTTATCGAGACCAACGTCATCGGCACCCACACTCTACTCAAGGCAGCAAAGTCGGTATGGCTTGACAACGGCTCCGGCTGTGACCACCGATTTCACCACGTCTCTACCGACGAGGTTTACGGCTCCCTCGGATCTTACGATCCGGCCTTTACCGAAACAACAGCCTATGCCCCTAACTCACCCTACTCGGCCAGCAAGGCGAGCTCCGACCACTTGGTCCGCGCCTACCATCACACCTATGGCCTAAATATCTCCACCAGTAACTGCTCAAACAATTATGGCCCCTATCAATTCCCCGAAAAACTGATTCCGCTGGTGACCGTCAACATCCTCCACGGTAAACCCCTGCCGATCTACGGCGACGGCTTGAATATCCGAGACTGGCTCTATGTGGATGACCATTGCCGGGGAATCGACCTGGTGCTGAACAAGGGCAGGATCGGTGAGGTCTACAATATCGGCGGCAATAACGAATGGACCAACATCGACATCGTCCGCCTGATCTGTCGCTTGGTAGATGAGGCCTTTGCCACAAATCAGGATCTCCCCGGCAGATTTCCCTCAGCCCCGGCCAGTCAGGGAAACTCAGCAGAATCATTGATTACTTTTGTCAAAGATCGCTTAGGCCACGACCGCCGCTACGCCATCGATGCCGCCAAATGCCGCGCCGAATTAGGTTACGAACCCCGGGAATCCTTTGAGACCGGCATCCGCAAGACCATCGCCTGGATGTTCGACCATGAGTCATGGTGGCGGGCCGTGATGGACGGCTCCTACCGGGAGTGGCTGGATCGACAGTATGGCGACTGATTAATGATGGCGTCGCAAAAAGTCCGATCTACTGCGTCCCCGTCCAACACCAGCGGGGATTGAACTGAATTGCGTGGCGGTTTTGCTCGTTCGGCATACCATCTGTATGGCCTCACTCACAAAACACACCCCGCGCCTCGGAGTCTCTCTTCGATCGCTTACCTGTATATCGGCCCTTTTGCTTAGCCATCCCCGGACTTTTTGCGAGATTGTCATTAATAACATAACGATTATTCAAAACCGTCACATCACCCTTTACATTTTTCAAACCCTGGGCCATAATAATCACATATGAGCGCTTAAAGGTATTTTACTGTTCAAATATGAGGAGTTTTTCCTGTGGTCCTTTCTCATGAGATGCAGTCCAGACTTCACCAAATCGGCAATAATCTGCAAATTGCTCGAAAACGACGGAAAAAGAGTGTCAAACAAGCTGCGGAGATGATGGGCACATCGGTATCCTCAGTGCGCCGAATTGAGGCAGGAGACCCGTCAGTCAGATTCGAGACCTATCTTGCCGCGCTTGAAGTTTACCAACTTAACTACACCTTACGCTTTGCTGATCCAGAAGACGACCACATCGGCCAAGCCCTGGAAAAGCAGCGGCTCCCGCATCGGGTCCGTGAAAAAAAGGAAAAGCGTCTTGACTTCTAATGTCTTCGAGAGGATCGTTTTTATCGATCTTCCGGAAGAAAAAGAATCGGTTCCTGCCGGACTGTTTACCTTGGATATCGAGCTTGGTGTGGGCTCTTTCCAATACGGACGACGCTACGTCCAACGCCCGAACGCCATTGCCATCGATCCGATCAATCTGCCCCTGACCGGCAATAAGTACATTACCCGGATAAACGGCGGCATCTTTGGCATCCTTCGTGATGTCCTCCCAGACAGCTGGGGCAAGTACATCATGGCTAAACACCTTGGCCTGCCCTTCGGGACCTTGAAGGATTATGAGTTTATCGATCTGATTTCCACCAATGCAGTAGGGGCGATCTCCTTTGGTGCGACCCCGGAAAAAGCCACGACCATGGAAGAAGAGGCCATTTCCTTATCCGATCTAGCCAAGGTGGCCACGATTATTGACCAGGCCCTCGACGACCAGGAACTGCCCCCGGAAATCCTGCACCTGCTCCGTCAGGGGACTTCTCTTGGCGGCGCGCAACCGAAATGCACGGTGACCATTGATAACGAAGAGTGGATCGCCAAATTTGAGAGCAGTAAGACCGCGGTAAAATATCCAGGCATTGAATACGCCACCATGACCCTGGCCAAAAAAGCAGGGATCAAGGTCCCGGAGATCCGCCTTGAGTCAGTAGCAGGACGATCAATCTACCTGATCAAGCGTTTCGACCGGGAGCGTGGACGACGCCTACCATTCATGAGCGCCTTTGCCCTGAGCAATCTCGATCTTGATGAACTTGAACGCGGCTCATATCCTGAGATCGCCAGCCACATGCGTAAATTTGTCAGCCACGTCCAGGAAGATCACCATCAACTTTTTCGAAGGATGGTCTTCAATATATTTGTCAGAAACGAGGACGACCATCTCCGCAATCACGGATTCATCTATCACAATGACTGGCGGCTCTCTCCGGCGTACGATATCGTACCGATTCCTGCCCGCAGGAGAGCACAGGATACCTTCCACCTGGCGTTAAACATCGGAGATCAGGGCTCGATGGCGTCGGCAAAAAATCTCCTCAGCCAGTGTGAACGGTTCAGCTTGAGCCAGGAACAGGCTCATGAGATTATCGACCAGATCGAAAATACCGTCCAGGATTGGGAGTCAGAGATGACTCAAGCAGCGGTAAGTAAAAGTGACCAAGAAGCGATCCGCTGGTGTTTTGAGGGCTTCAGGAGATGAATCGCCTCTTGATTGGTGAACGGGGAGTAAACCGAATGAAGACGAACCAAAATTTCTTCCCCAGTGGCGTCGCATCTCCTTGCAATGGCTGTCAAGGCACCAGACAACGAGACTGCCAACTATTAGCTACAATTTCCCTTCCTTGGCAATCGATACCCGCCAGGACAGAGGGCTACAACAACTTCAAACGCTCAGGCACGCCATCATGAAACTCATCGTCCAGATCCCCTGCCTCAATGAAGAACATACCCTGCCTCAGACTGTGGCCGATATTCCTCGCCAGATCGAGGGCATCGACCAGGTCGAGATCCTGATTATCGATGACGGCAGCACCGACCGCACCGTCGAGGTAGCCCGAGAGATCGGCGTGGATCATATCGTCTGCAACCTCAACAATAAGGGGCTTGCCGCCTCCTTCCGCATCGGCCTTGATGCCTGCCTGCGCCTAGGGGCGGATATCATCGTCAATACTGATGGAGATAACCAGTACCAGGGCAAAGACATCGCCAAGCTGGTCGCCCCAATTGTCAATGGCACAGCCGACATTGTCATCGGCGACCGCCAGACCGACACCATCCCCCACTTTGACCTCCACAAGAAACTGTTACAGAAATTCGGCAGCGCCATTGTCCGCATCCTCTCCGGAGCCAACATCCCGGACGCTGTCAGCGGCTTCCGGGCCTTCTCCCGCGACGCCGCCATGCAGCTCAATATCCTGACCCATTACTCCTACACGGTGGAGACCATCCTCCAGGCCGGTAAACGCAATCTGGCGGTAGCCAGCGTAGGCATTGGCACCAACCCCAAAACCCGCGAATCAAGATTGGTTAAAAACATTCCGAGCTTCGTCATCAACCAGTTCAACACTATGACCCGCATGTACGCCATGCACCAGCCGCTGCGATACTTTTTCATCATGAGTCTGATCATTATGGTGGGCGGATTAGTGCCAATGGTTAGATACTTTTTCTTTTACATTAAAGGACTTGGTGATGGTCACATCCAATCTTTGATCCTGGGGAGTGTTCTCCTTATGATTGGCTTTCAAGTTCTAGTTATGGGTTTTATTGGTGATGTCATCTCTTTTAATCGCCGCCTGATAGAAGAGGCCTTGATCAGAATTAAACGGATTGAAATTGACCATCTGGGCAAAGGCACCCAAGTTAGTCAGCTCAAAACTCATTTCCAATCGCACAAAACCAAGAGCCACTAAATCCTTAACCCATGACATCACAAGTTATAAGGGGTTTTGAAATTATCCCAACCATCAAACCCGCTAGGGGCCTATAATGATTTTCCCATCAGACCACGAGTCAATTCAGGACAGACGCCGGCAAACAGCCCAAGAAGATATGTACCCTTGGGAACAAAAAACCACGGTGCCACTGAAGATATTACTTATCAATCCTCCTGCCACCGTTGCCTACGGTAGCTTCAAGGCCGCAGCCAAGGCCGCAGCATCTCCTCAAATGCCCTTGGGCATTCTTTACATTGCGGGAGTCCTCCGGGCCACTGGTCATTACGTTGAAGTTATCGACTGCGACATTGATGGATTTGATGCCTTTTCGATCGTTGATGAAATCATTAGCAGAAAACCTGATATTGTAGGATTAACAGCCACAACACCTATTATCTCTTCCGCTTTTGAAATTATCCACCAAGTAAAACAAAAAACTAACATAATCACATGGTTAGGTGGGTACCATATCACTGCCCTCCCGGTACAAACCATGCATCAATCCATGGTTGATTATGGTTTCTACGGAGAAGCAGAAGCCACAGTCGTGGAACTCGCAAATCTTCTCGCAGTCTCGATCAGCGATCCAGACTTCGAGCAACTGAAAGTCATCAACGGTCTCCTCTTTCGACACCAGGGAGAAGTCATCATTAACCCCAAACGTGCACTGATCAAAGATCTCGACCGTATCCCATTCCCCGCACGCGACCTCTTACGCAACGAAAAATATATTTGGAGCGTTCCCCAAAAAGGCTTTGTTCCAGTCACTGCTATCACTACACAAAGAGGATGCCCATTCCAATGCATCTTCTGCGGAGCGCAAACCATGTTCCCAGGAATGCGTTACCACAGCATTGCACGAATCATCGACGAACTCACCTACATAACAAAGAATCTTGGCATCAAACATCTCCATTTCCAAGATGACACTCTAACTATCAACAGAGAAAAGATCCTGGAAATGGTAAATGCCATCAAAAAAAACAACATCATATTTACCTGGGAAGGCTATACCCGAGCGAACGCTCTGGACGAAGAATTGCTCATTGAAATGAAAAAAATAGGTCTAAACCGCCTCTCCTTCGGTGTAGAGACCGGAAACGAACAAATTCTAAAAGCAATAAAAAAAGGAATTCCAAAGGAAGCCTACCATACTGCTTACAAACTTTGCAGCAAGCATGACATTGAGACTCGTTGCTCTATAATAATCGGTCACCCTTACGAGACCAAGAAAACCGTTCGAGAAACAATTGAGTTCGCATGCGAGCTCGAATGTTACCAAGCATATATTAATATCGCAACGCCGTACCCTGGGAGCGAGTTACTGGAATTAGCGCGTCAAGGCTTTGGCGGAATCAAACTGCTCACCGAAGATTGGGCAGAATATCGACGCTATGGCAACTCCGTAATGGAAATGAACGATCTCACCGCAGATGACCTCGTAACCCTACAGAAATGGGCCTATCGAAAATTTTATCTCCGACCAAAAATCATCTGGTACAATGTGCGTCGAGCAGGACTTAAAGCAGCCGTCCTTAACGGAGTTGCATTTTTCCAGAGCGTAATCCGGTAAACAGTGAAAGACCCCACTAAACGCCGACATATTCTATGTGTTGCCTCTAACTTTCCCAGATGGAAAGGGGACAGTACCACTCCATTCGTCTTGCACCTTGCCCAAGACCTACAGAAATTAGGGTGGGAAATTACAGTGTTAGCTCCGCATGCTCCTGGAACACAATCCAACGAAACTTTGGATGGGGTGCGTATCAAACGATTTCGGTACCTCTGGCCAGAACGCCTCGAGACTGTTTGTTACCATGGTGGTATGCTTGTCAATCTGCGAAACAATCCTTTCGATTATATTAAGATCTTTCCTTTTCTACTATTAGAGACATTCAACATCATTCGAGAACTGCTGACACAACAATATAGTTTACTCCACACCCACTGCCTTCTTCCTCAAGGATTTACGGGGGTCATTGCCAACCTCATTTGTAAAATACCCCACATCACGACAATTCACGGTAGTGATATTTTTGCACTCCGCAACCCGCTTTTTCTTTTATGTAAGCGCTTCACCCTCAAACATGTTGATGCCACAACAGTTAACAGTTCCGTTGCTGAACACGCTACCCAAGAACTTTTAAGTAAACCCCTCCGGATTCTTCGGCGGATCCCCATGGGAGTTGCACAAACTCTGGCAGTCCCTCGCAGTACATCTGCCAAACTACGTAATCGCTACCGGCGTGGCAATGGCCCCCTAATCATTTTTGTGGGACGATTGGTCATGGAAAAAGGAGTTGATGATCTCCTCAAGGCAATTGGCTTGCTCATCCCAAAACTCCCAGACATCACCGCTATTATTATCGGCGAAGGGCAAGACAAACTTCTCTTCAGCAGTCTCGCAGAAAAACTCGGTATTGCCAATCAGGTTTCATTTCCTGGTTGGGTCACAGCAGAAGAACTTCCCTCTTGGTACCAGGCCGCTGATATCTTCGTAGGCCCATCCAAGCGCTCACCTGAAGGCTGGATTGAAGCACAAGGTCTCACCTTCATCGAAGCATTAATGGCTGGCATTCCTGTAATTGCAACTCGTTCTGGAGGAATCATTGACTCCATCCACCACGAAGAAACAGGGCTTCTTGTTAATGAAAACGCACCGGAAGAGATTGCAGCAGCAATGGAAAGAATCCACACCGACAAAAACCTTACCCAACAACTAATAACAAAAGGCAAAACTCTTGCCGCAAATAACTTCTCTCGCCAATCGTCCGCCGCATCATTTTCCGCTCTTTTTGACGAAGTTTTAAAAAATCGATGTCCCACGCCCTGATCCTCGCCCACATGAAAAATACCCGCTACATTCATGGCGGGGCTATCTACCGGGAGTCAATCAGGAACATGCTCACTCGCAACGATCCGTCACTGATTGTAGACGAAATCTTTGTCCACCCCCAGCACAGCCGGATCTGGCGGCAATGGCGTCAGGTTTTCGACATTGTGGCGTCCCAGTTTTCCAAGTACCCGGCCAAAGTCAACCATTTCCGGACCCGGCGCTTCCGGTTCAGGGTACTTGCCGCCTTGTCGGTACAGTCGTATTCCCTCTTTGTGATCAACGGCGCTGAAATGCTGTGGACACTTGAGCTTCTGCCGCCGAAGGCCAGAATTCTTTTCATCTCGCACAACATCGAACACCGCCTCTACGAACAGCAGGTTGCACGCTACGACAACGTTCTCTGGCTGGGGCGGCTGCTGCGGGCCGACGCCGAAAAATTCAAAAATTTTGAGATCGACCACATCAGACAGGTGAACAAGATCGTCACCATCGCTGATGATGACCGAAAAATCCTGAGCCGATTCGCTCCCAGCGCCAGCATATCTACCATCCTCCCCTCCTTCGATTACAAACCACACCCAAGGCTGATCACTCCCCTCGACGAAGAATCTTCAGAAATGAGCACTCAGAGACCGAGTCAAACCAGGCCGCTACGCCTTGGTTTTCTTGGTAATCTCGAGTGGTGGCCCAATAGCCGCAGCCTGCAGTGGTTTCTTGACGAAGTCTGGCCACACATCGGTAATAATATCGAACTACACCTCTACGGGCAGGGCAGTGCTGTGATGCACGATGATTCACGCATTATCGGACACGGCTTTGTCCGTGACTTAGACCAGGTATGGCAAGAGGTGGACCTGATGATCCAACCAATCAGCTGTGGGGCCGGGATCAACATCAAGGTAGCGGAATCACTTTATAATCGGATGCCGATTATTGCCACGCCACTGGCTGTCCGCGGGATTTCACTCCACGATGACCCTGCCATCAAAATTCTTGCTGAGGCCCATGAGTGGATTAACTACTTGAATGGCCCGGAACCCGCCAAGCACGCACTATTAACGGCTCGCCAGGAAAATGCCGACCTCTTCTGCATGGCAAAAAATTCCGCGACCCTTCAACAACTCCTGAAGGGTGATACCTCATGGCCGCAATAGGAGTCGTCAGCGTCAACTTCATGGCGCACGATATGCTTAATCGCTGCCTGACAAGCCTCAAGCAGCACTGCAAAAATGATCTTCATTTTATCGTAGTTGACAACAGTCCTATTCCCGAAACCGACCTTATCACCAAAGATCACCCGGAGATCACGGCCATAGTTCCCCGCGCCAACACCGGCTTCGCCGGGGGATGCAACCTAGGAATATCCCAGGCCATGGAGCAAGAGCTTGACTATATCCTCCTCCTGAACCCGGACACCTGGACAGAACATGACTTCATCGACATCCTGCTGAAGGAACTGGAAAATGATCCACTCTTAGGCATGGTAGGACCCAAGATCCTGCGCGATAACGGTCAAGGAGATGCAGTATGGTATGGAGGGGCGCGAATGAACTGGTGGAAGGGCGGACCGAGTCAGGTAATGGACTCCCGCCACGATGGAGATGGGCCTGCGCTTGCAGTGCCGTGCCTTTCTGGTTGCGCCATGCTAATCAAAGCACAGGCAATCCGTGAGGTGGGCATGATGGATGAACGATACTTCCTCTATTACGAGGATACAGATTATTGCCAGCGTTTCATCGAAAAGGGCTTTACCCTGGCCTATGTCCCGGCAGCCAGACTGATCCATGAGGTCTCGTCAACTGTCGGATTTCAGAGCCGGAACTATGTCTATTACTTCTCCAGAAACCGAGTCTGGTTCATGCGCCGCTGGGCCACGTGGTATCAATATCTTGTCTTCATGGCCTTCAATACCCTGATCAAACTGCCGGGCGCAGTGATTGTCTTTGGGATGCTACGTCGCCGCCCGGAACTGATATCAGCTTATTGGAAGGGATATTGGGAGGGACTGCTCGATTACAAGATATCGGCAAAATGAGGTCTTAGTTTTTTGAAGGCCAGGATACCGGATAAAAGGGCAAGCCACGCCACCCCCCAGAAATAGAGAGTGTTAACCGGATGCTCCCAAAACGGCACATGGTAGAGAAAACTGTCCCGGTAGCCTTGAACAATATAAAACATCGGGTTGAGACAGAGATAGACCTGATACTCTGGAGGCACCATGGTTTTCTCCCAGAATATCGGGGTCAACCAGAAGCCGAAGGTAATGAAAATCTGAATGACGTTAGCGATATCCTTAACAAAGACCCCAAGCGCCGAAAACAGCCAACTGAGTCCCAGAAGTAAAAAAAGCAGTGAAAACATATAGTAGAAAGTCTGCAACCAGTACCAACTGGGCTTAACACCGCTTGCCCAAATGATCCCCATGACAATCATAAGAAATATGCCATGGATGATGATAGCAGAGTTAATCTTGACAATGGGCAGGATAGCAATCCGGAATTTAACCTTCTTAACCAGAAATGAATAGGCCCTGATCACCCCAGCAGAAGCACCAACAGCATCAGAGAAGAAATTATACGCCACCTGCCCGGTGAAGAGGTAGGCCACAAAAGGAATGTCGCCACTGGGTTGAACTTTCAATCCCAGGCTGAACACCGCCCACATGATACTCATCATGGCCAAGGGCTCAAGGAAAGCCCACATCATCCCGAGAAAAGATCCCGAATAGCGGTCCTTAAAATCTCGACGAGTGAGGTCGTAAATTTGCTTGCGGCGTTCGTAGACCTCACCGATGAACTCTAAGCCTTCGCGTGCTAAACCCATCTCTTCTCTCTTCTATCTCAACGGCTATGAAAACTGTGACTGACAACGACTAAAAGACCCAACCCGCGCCCCTTCCGTGCCAAGAGCAATTAAGGAATCCAGGACCTGCCCCCCAGCAACCATAATATTATCCTCATTAACAATGATTTAGCAGGGCAGACTATTGTTGTCAATGTCATTACCTCAAGGATCTCCTTACCCCCTGATCAATCTACGAAAAGCACTACCATCCGACAAAGACCCTGCCCCCTTACACATCTCGCCACAATCTAAAGAAATCGGACTTATCAACATCTCCCCCCGGAAAACCCTTGACGGTCCCATCAATCAAAATCGGCAAGCCGTTCGAGAACCTCTTCGATTACCAAGTCGGGCCAGAAACCTCCGCGTAGGATTGGAAGAAGGAGGTTAGGGCTCATCTTATTCCAGATATAAAGGCTCTCTTTAAAACTCTCCCCCAAATAGGGTACCATGTCCGAACCAAATGAGTCCCTGAAAACCACGACCCGCCCTTCTCCTTCTGGATTTGAATAACCAAAAGGTTGGCGCTCTGGAGGTTGACTGTTGTCAATCATTCCCTGTAGCAGAGGATCAAACTCCGTATCTCTGGCCCCTTTATGGGAGAGAACAGACACCAGCGGCATCTTTTCCCGAAAATACCAGTTCAGTACAAGAAAATTGGCTAAATCATATTCCCTTAATGGGCCAATGTCGTATCGGACCGCATTAATATCGAGGATGGGGACGGTTGGCAACCACTGGCGGGCAGCCTTCATCACCTCCCTGTACCCCTGAAAGGCACCGCGTTGGTTCCAGTGGGTATCGGCTTTAAAATACAGAAGACCCGTTGACTTAGCCCCTTGCAGGGAGTCTCGGAGATCAATAAAAGGAACACGACCTGAGACTTTCAGTGCCTCAACAATTTGGTCAAGTCTGGTTTTCGCCTTGACCCTGGCAAATCGGTCAGGAAGATATTCCGGGTAGATGGTGTGCTTACTCGGAACCAGGACAAGGAGGTAGGGAATTTTCACCTGATCAAGAAGCTCAACTCGATTTTCCAGAGCCCGCACCGTCTTCAGCAAATCCGTATCAGTCAAGGGATGGAGTCCACGATAATCGGCAAGTTGCTGCTCCGCATCGTAATAAAGCCATCCCTCTTTGCCGAGAACGACATCGGGATGAGAACTTACGCCAAGGGCCAAGACCTTACTCGCACTGCGCCAAGCGATCAACTGTCGGCGAAAGGCGAAATTATCGTTAAAGAACCGCAAGAAGGCGGCAGAAAACCTAGCCACATCCTGCCATGAGTTAGGCAGTGCCGGCATCTCCGCGAGGACACGCCTCTCCTGTTCAGCCATCTTCTTGTCCTGTTGAAAAAATAACCCACTCACCGGGACTAACAGCAAACCTATAACGAAGATACAAAAAAGGGTATTTTTATTTTTTTGCCCCATGTCCATCAGAACTGAAAATAAATGAATGGATGATGGCCACCGGCAGCAATCTCCATCAAACCAGCAACCAAAATAAGGATAAGCACTCCGTCGACAGCCATAGTACCCCCCAGTGCCAAGCCCCAACCATTCATCCATCTCATCCCCATTCCACCCTTTCGGGTTATGGCACGCCACCAGGGGAAAGAAAACATGACACCAACTGCGATGGCCATTCCGAGTTCAATGTTCATAAAAAACCCGGGAGGATAGGCTGATAGCATGGTTGACCCAGACGGCCAGAACATACAGCGAAGATAGAGAAAGGCCTCTGACATATTTTCCATTCGAAACAAAACCCAAGAAGCCATCAAGACTGCCAGGACATAACTATGTTGAAGAAGGCGAGAGCCGCGGGCCAGCAATTGTTCAAGACCTATACGCTCCGCCACCATACACATGCCATGCAGCCCACCCCATATCAGAAAATTCCAACTTGCCCCATGCCAGAGCCCACAAAGAACAAAAACCAGGATCAGATTCAAGTGGGTGCGTATCGTGCTACCACGGCTTCCTCCCAAGGGGATATAAAGATAGTCTCGGAACCAGGAAGAGAGGGTAATGTGCCAACGCCGCCAAAAATCTCGGATGGATGAGGCGGCGTATGGGTAGTTAAAATTCTCCGGAAACTGAAACCCGAACAGCATGCCAATACCGATCGCCATATCGGTGTATCCGGAAAAATCATAATAAATCTGCAGGCTATAGAGGAAAGCTCCAAACCAGGCAGTTGACAGACCCAACTGATCTACTGGCAAGGAAAAAATCCGATCAACAACACCAGCAAACAAGTTTGCAAGCAGCATTTTTTTACCTAATCCCTTTATGAATCGACGCAACCCTCTGGCAAAGAGCTCAACTGTGATGTGACAACTAAGCAATTGACCGGCGATCTCGCCGTAACGGATAATTGGTCCGGCAATGAGGTGGGGGAAGATGGCTAAATAAAGGCCAAAGCGAAAGAGATTTCGATCAAATTTAATTGTGTTGCGATAAAGATCGATCAAATAAGAGATGGCCTGGAAGGTAAAGAAAGAGACACCTAATGGTTGATGAATCCCAGGGAGAGTATACTCCTGAGCAACAAATGGCATAAATCGGCCAAGTGACTCCCAAAAAAAGTCAGCATACTTATAAAATCCAAGCAACAGGAGATTCCCCCCTGTCCCCAAGGATAACGAAAATATCCGGCACCGGGTTCCTCCCTGGCTGAGGACAAAACCAACTCCATAGTTCCAGAGGATAGAAACGATTAGCACAGGAAGACCCTGGATATCGTTTAGGCCATAAAAAAGAAGGCTCGCCAGCAACAAGGAAGGATTAGCAAGTCGTTTGCCGAGGATGAGAACCAGCACCAGGCTGAACGGCAAAAAGAGAGAGAGAAAAGGAAGCGAGGCAAAGGTCATAGTTTCAATACAACACCTTGATTTGCCTTCGTTCGTTATTCATCAGAAGACAGGCGGAATAAGTTTTTCATGCAACTTGAGTCATAAGGCCGACAGCGTGGCAATAGGATGGTTTTCTTAAATAACTTATTGAGAAGAAGAAAAATTATCAAAAGAAAAAGCCTCGGTCACTACCGGGGAACCAATACTCCACGCAAGCGATTGGCCCAGATTGCCAGCACAGTCGGTACCCCAATACCAGCACAGAGATAAACCAGCCAAAAACGTTGGGGATCGTATACATAATAAAACTCGCGGGAGAGAATCTGGAGAGACTCGCCGTGCCAGGCGAGGAACATGATATTTAAAAGGTGAAACACGAATAAATGGCAGGCAAGTACATGTAGGCTCTGTTCGCCGATAGAAATTAACCATCCATCTCTCGCTTGGTCGCTATGAGCCAGCCGTGTGGAAACAAAAATGACAAACGTAATCCCACACAGAGAGGTAAGTAGAGACGAAGGAATTGATGGATAATTATTCATGGCCGTTGAAAAATTGGCAGCATAATGGGTAATGCAATATATCTGCACAGCAATGGCAAGAACCATGATCCTCGAGTCGCGCAAACATGCCAAATTGGCAACCTCTCTGAATCGCCCTCCAAGATAGAAAAAGAACAACCCTATCAGATTTTTTGCTATCACCATATTGAGGTAATGATTGAAGAACTTGGACTCGGGTGCAAGTCTCCCGTACTCCATACCAACCACAGCAAGGGTGCAAAAGAAAAAAAATCGCAACGGTTCCCTTACTAAGAAACGCTCCAACATCCGAGCTATAAAGAGATAGGCCAGACCAACCAAGAAAAGAGAGCAAAGGAACCACCCCGGTGCAAACAACATGTATTGGTGCCCGGAGATAAACGGCTCGACGAATAGCATCCTAGCGACATTCCATCGTTGGGATTCAAATGATATCCCTGGCCAGACTTTACATCCTGCCGTGATAGACGCAAAGATGATGTTATAAGCAAAATAAGGCAATAATAAAGAACGTATTCGGCACCTAATAAAAATGATGGGGTACCCCAGATAAGTACTAGGATTAAAAACTAATCCCGAGAGAAAATAAAAAAGTGGAATGTGAAAGGTATAGGGAAGAAACGGAAAGAAACCGATGCCGGGTATATGGCCGGCAACCACAAACAAAATGCCTATGGCCTTAGCGACTGAGACCATCCTTCGATCAACAGGGGGATTCATCTACTTTCTAATGAGAAGATTATATAGTACAATTTTTCCCTTTTGTCCCCTTGCACAGCCCATCAGGTAGCCGGTGAAACTTTTCCCTGCACCTTGGCCCGTAATTCCGCCAATGTTGTGAAAGGACGGTTGATACAAGTCTTGCATTGGGGAGGAGGGGTATTATTAAGAATATCATTCCGTAATTTATGATATTTTTCACCGAACCATATTTCTTCAAACTGTTGTTTTGACAGGTTCCCCATGTTCTCTTCGATGACACAACAGGGTCTTATCCTCCCGCTCTGCATGACAAAAAAGAAGTCCCATGGGTCCGTGCAATCTCTAATCAATTCGGTATCGCCGTCGTGCGGTTTTGGTTTGGGTAACAGTCCTTTGAATATCGATTTAATTTTATTCCTAAGTGGACTTCTCTTTTTCTCGCCTCCCGGTTCATGCTGTTGGACCAGACCTATTTGATCAAGATATATTTTGGGAACATATAATTTCACACCACACTCATCTGCCGTTTTAAGCGCATTGGGAATATAGGCAGCCAAATCGCTCGACTGGAGGGCCTCGCCACTGACAGAATCATACTCCGCCAGTGGCAGAACAGTAATGGTCTCAACCTTTAGATCAACGGCTAAACGAATTAAGCCTTTAAGTTCACCGATATTGCCCTTCATCCCGACAAAATTAAATCGTACTGCCGGAAGCATCGTATTATATTTTTCTTTAAAAGCATTGAGGGCTTTGAGGTTAGCGATCAGCTCATCTAATTTCCCACCGCGCGAGATACTGGCATAGCTTTCCGCTGTAGCGGCATGGATCGAGACAATAATTTCATCCATTTTATTCCGAACAATGGACTCTACAATCTCCTTCCCCATCAACAAGGCGTTTGTGGTGATGCCGACATAGGCCCCATGCTGTTTGACCTTTTCTAATACTGGCAAAAAATGAGGGCTGAGCAACGACTCGCCATGCCCATTCAAGTCAATCCGCTTAATCTTTGACATGACCTTCGATAGATTGTCAAAGGCATCGAGACTTAAATCACCATACCATTCTCCTCCCTTTTGGATGCGAGGGTCTTGGTTAATCGCACACATCAAGCAACGCAAATTACACCGCGTTGTCAATTCAAGGATAAGATAGGATGGCCAAAATTGGGTTTGATTTTTGATGCCGGGCATAGTTTTGTCTCCAAGGACATTATTCTCTATTACGTTTCCCCATCCGCTATCATAGGACATCTTGCCCTAAGAGTACGGCCACCATCTCACCAAGAATCATCTCAACCCCATCCTTGAATACATCACAATCAAAAAGGTGACTTCGCTCAAAGGCCCGCTGAGCGAGCCGTTGTCGTAAATCTGGATCATTAACACAACGTAGGGTAAATTCCTGTAGTTCGTCGACGTTAGAAAAGCGGAATCCACATTCCCCCTGCTCAACAATCTCACGCTGCCCCCCCCCGTCTATCACGATGGGTACGCAATAATTCTGCATCGATTCCACCGTGGTCATGCCAAAATGCTCTACCTTTTCCGGTCGAGACTCCTCGAGTCCGCAGGCGTGCCAGAAAATAGCTGCCTGACGGTAAGCATCCCGGGTCTCCTCAACCGTAGCGTTAGGCCTGACTTCAATCGGACATTCAGCCTTATCCACCGCATCACGTATCAACTCGAGATAATGATTATCTGGAAAACTGCCGCCGATCAACACAAATTTCCAGCCATCCATAGCCTCTAGGTTTTTACGATACATCTCGGCATAGGCCTTGACCAGTTCGTATTGTTTCTTGCTGCCGCTCACTTCAAACCGCGAGACTGAGAGAATAATTTTCTCTTTCTTCACCGGGGAGCTGGCTGGGTTATACATGTTCACTGGGGGATAGAGCTTGTGAGTCGCTATCATCCCCCACCTCTTTTCCAGCCAGTACCCAGTGTAATCGCCGTTAGTAATCAGCTGATCATACTTATCCACCTGAAAAAATGGTGCTTTGGGCTGATCAGGGAAATGACAGACAAAGAGTGAGGTCAGGGAAAGAGGGTTGACCTTGCCCAGCATATTGGCATTGATGAAAATATCATAAGACAGGCTGTCCTCTGCAATAAGATCAAACACATTGTACGACTCACCCAGGACCATGCCTTCGTCCGGCACAAACCGCTCCCGCTTCTCGAAGAACGGAATTTTGATGACCTTTAAGGCACATCGGGAGAGATCAAGGCCAAACCATTCCATGTAACTCGCCAAATCCATATCCTTGTTGGCGATATAAGTCACATCATACCGATCCTGCATGATGGCGGCCATTTCAGCGACATATCGTTGACCACCACCAGCGAAATGACAGGCATGATCATAAATACCAACCCTGATCTTGCGCAACCCCAGCAACAATTCCAGGTGAGAGAAAAAATTATGGGCGCTTACTGCGCCCATAACCTCAACCAGTGATTTTTTCAATGCCTCAAGCACCGCAAGAACCACAGCCGTCGGCTGACAGACACATAACCGCTGCATGGCATGAAGCAGGCTCCGATAGAGGAGATCCATATGCCCTTTTTTATAAAAATGCGAAGAGATAATACTATCGGCTAAGCGTTGAGGATAATGTTTAGCAATAAACAAAAACCGATTTCTGGTACAGAGATACTCGCACAGCTCCTGAGAAGATGATCCGTGATACCGATGGTGCATAACACTCGTTGGCGCACACCAGAGCTGCCAGCCTTTGGCCCGGCAACGGAGGCTGTAGTCCACATCCTCCATAAACATGATGAACTCCTCATCCCACAGACCAACATCATCTAGGCACTCCCGCTTCAAGAGCATCGAACCGCCGGTGATAAAATCAACTTGGCGTGGGCGATCATACTGTCCGTTGTCGACCTCCTCAAAGCCAATGTCCTTGAAATAGAATTGCTCAATCTCGGCCACGCCAACACTGTTTATCTTCAGCCCATCGCTGAAGAGGATCTTACTTTGCACCGCTCCGATTCTGGCGTCACTTTTCGCGATATCCACCAGTCCTTTGATCCAACCAGCCTTCACCTGGGCATCGTTATTGGAAATCAGGATAAAATCACTCAATGCCTCACGAATTGCTAGATTCAGCGCCCGGGTGTAATTATTGCTGTCATTGCCTAACACCCGGATAGCAGGATAATGCGCCCTGATCCATGCCGGGGAATCATCAGAAGAGCCATTATCAACAACGATGATTTCAAGCTCAAGACCGCTACGGTCTGCGGCAAGAATGGAATCAAAGTAGTCGCGAAGAAAAGGCTTGCTGTTGTAGGTAACGGTGATGACCGTTACGGTATCATTGATCGTCATGGCTCAGTCTGCCTTTGATTGCACTGGAACTGCGGAGTTCCTCTTTAATCCGGAAAATAGCCTGACCGATGGCAGTCCGATCCATTTCCGGAGCCAAGCCAGGAACAACTCGTAATTGGGTTGGCCTCGGGCTTGGCGGCAGCACTTTACGTCTATTGACAAAGGCAGAGTCCGGAACCTTCGGCACCTTGCCCTCCTGGACACCACGCGCCGCTTCGGCATTGGCCTGATGAATGGTATACCGACCGGACAGCCACATAAGTTCGTTAGCCACGTTGCGCCACACCCCGCGAAAGCCCTTAGTCTTCAGCACCCACCAAGCATTCCGTCCCTTATTGCGAAAGTAACGCCAGAGGCTAAGGGCGGGAGAAATTGATTGTTCATCCATGACGATCCATCCAAAACTCATGATATTGAAATATGCTTTGCCGAACCCATCTACACCAATAGAACATCAATCACGCCCGATAAATTTCGAGCAGATGGGCAATATGACTCTCCCAGGTAAAATTCGCCTGGGCATAGGCTTGTGCCTTAACTGCAATGGAACGATTTGCAGCATCATCAGTCAACAAACGGACAACTGCATCCGCAAATGCCTCCGGGGTATCGGCAACTATTACAGCCTCGCCATCTTGGTAGTTCAATCCGAGATTGCCGATAGTGGTACTCACCGAAGGACGTCCAGCGATAGAATACTGATTGAGCTTACCGCGGATCCCGGCCCCAGAAATTAAAGGCAGTACGCAAACCTTGCCCTTCATAATGTATGGGGTAATATCATCTACCCGACCGGTATAGACAACCGACGCATCGCCACAGGTTAACTCCTGCAAGACACTGATATCACCCGCGCCAACCACCAAAAAGCGACATGAGGGAACCCTCTTTTTGACCTCGGGATGTACATAGCGCAAATACCACTTCATCCCATCAATATTAGGAAAATGATTAAAATATCCCAAGAACACAACCGTGTCGGCATCAGGCACAACATCCTGACACGCCTCAATTCGGCTAAGCACCTGAGAAGGCGACAGACAGGTCGGGACAAGCTCTGGCCTGATACCGCTTACCGCCTCGATAAAGTCGGCGTCCTCCGGAGTCACGGCGATCTGAAAATCAGTATCGCGGGCGCCATTAAACTCCTCGACAGCAAACTCCCAAAACGATTGAACCAATCGCCCCATATTACTGAACTCCTTGTCAGAGATGGCATTACGCAATTTAATCAGATAGCTCTTGGTGATACACTCCATGAAGGTAAACCCAACCTTCCGGCCAAAAGGTCGTACAACATCAACCAACTTGACGCTCAACGGATATTCGCATTGGATAACATCATAGTACCCCGGAGTCCTGCCAATTTCGGCAAGCCAGGGGATGAGCGCTTCTGAGGAAAAGGCCTGCTCTTCCACCAATTTGATTTTACCAAGAAGACCTGCAAGAAGGGTCCGTGAATACTCATCAATCTTGGGTGTATAAATTGAAAATAAATCGATATCGTGATTCCCGCCTAACTCGGAGATAATGTCAAAAAGACGCAGTCCACCTCCGTGGTCAATGCTGGGAAACATCCCGGACACCACCAAAATCTTCATCCGATTCCGATTTTCACTACCTAATGGGTGGTTTTGAGCCGATTGAGGATTTGCAGTACTTTTGAACCTGGCGATTTCATAATCAAGCTGCCACAGCCCTCCCTGACGGAGATAACTTCTGGCAATCTCCATCAGCAGGAGGTGGGAGTATGGCACGATGTCCTGATAGTCATCGCCGGCAATCCGAACAAGTGTTTGCGTAAACGATGGATACACCAAGGAGAACCAACTATGATAAAAAGCGTTATCCTGATTGGCAATGACTTGATTATGATTGACCACGGCCAGATTCCATGAGTCATGAATCAGCCTTATCGCATTATGCTGAAGCTCTTTGGTTTCGCAAACGGCGGAATTTACTGGTTGGATGAATTCATTTAATTTATTATCTACCTTAATATTTAATTTTCTACGGATAGACCAAAGCGGTCCGGTACGAAAAATACTATTCACAATCGATTTCAAACCCATCGTGTAACCTCGGTGGTTGGTATGTAAAACGGTCGATCCAAGGTAGCAGATTTGCACATCAGGGTCAATCGCCTAAAAGCAGCTGACAAAGGAAGAAAAAATGGATTTTACCGGCGAACGATTCATCCCTGGCGCAGGTCTCGACGGCGAACTCGAAATCGAGCACTACCAACGATATCAGGCTGTTCGCGACTTGATCACTAACAAGGTGGTGCTTGATGCCGCATCAGGGGAAGGCTACGGCTCGGAACTCCTGGCCCGTAAAGCCAAGCAGGTCTACGGTCTTGAAATTGATCCCGAGGCCGTGCGCCAAGCCCAAGGTAAATATCAACACCCCAACCTGACTTTTACCCAAGGGACGATTGCTGCCCTG
>VMSU01000083.1 GCA_013792005.1 Desulfobulbaceae bacterium | reverse complement strand
TTTGACCGTGTTCATCAATATAGGTCTCATCGTTATTGGAATTGTTTTTTACGGCCGATCCATCTTCATACCAGATCTCATAAAGATACCCGGTTCCACGGGCACCGGGATTGGAGCAAGGGTCAGCAATTAAATCTATTGCTGTGGTGTCGGGGATATAAGTAGAAAAGTAAACGACACCACCGTAAATAACTGGTGATGAGACAATTTTTTCTCCTACTTGAGACCCGTTTTGTTCTTTAAAGTCAAAATACCAGCCGCGGTTATTGGGGTGCTTAAGGGCGTCTTTGGCGTAAGTTGAGTAAAGGACATGGGTAGTATTGACATTATTTGTTTGTGCCAGGTGATCATAGACATCAATAATAAAGAGCGTGTTGTTCTCGCTGGGGACGTTAATGATTGTTCCTGCCTCATCCCGCAGATAGTTTCCTTCGGCATCTCGCTGTGCCGCAACAATCAGGGAGTTGTTACTTCTTGCCTTAATCTTACCGCCATCATTCACGTCAACATAGGCCTTGACAATGGTTGGGACTTGACTGTTTTGCCACTCCCAATTGTTTTTAATGGCATAGAAGCTGTTGAGAGTATCCGTTTTATTTGGATGTTCCCTGTCTCCTGTCCCGTAGAATACATAATCTCCAACTCTCTTCACTGTTTGATTGGTGCCCTCCTGGATGAAGACATCAAAGTTTTCATTTACGATGTTCGGGGCATAAAAGATTTTCTTGCCTGGATCGGAAAAGAGTTTTAATTTCTGTCCCCAGTCGCCATCCTCTTCTCCATCATGTGGGCCGACACTTAAATCAGAGGTATTATAATCAAAGATATCATCGCGAAAGGCAAACAGATTTCCGTTCATATCGCCAGCGTAAATTCTGGTTGTAGTTCTGGTGTTAGGATTTTCAAAGGCTGCCGCCGCGACTATTGAGTGGGTCATGCTTGGGAATGTGTTGACAGTGACATTGAAGTTATTGAAAAGTGCCCCAGTTTGAGCGTCGATGGCAAAGAGAGCGCGGCCTTTGGCGTCTGTTGCAGCAGGGGTTAGACTGTCTTGATTGTCGTCATAGCCGCCGACCATCAGAAAAACGTCTTTGGTTTTATAAACACCAACATCTTTATATCCCATCTGCACGAGTTGGGGGGTACCCCAGGATTGACCAAGCATTTCAGCGCCAGTCCCAAGAAAGTTCATGTTAATGCTATACTTGAATAATGGAGAGTCGTAACTGCTGATATCCAAAGCGGTATAGCTGCTGCCGCCTCGGCGCTCACCAAAAAGGAGCATTTTTTTCTGTGGGGTAGTGGTAAGGCCATCATGGTCATAATCATAAAACATTGGTGTGCCATCAACAAAATATTGGTGGCTGTTGTCAGGCTCTAAGGCAGCGAGATTACCAAGAAGGTCCTGAGGGATAAACCCCCATTTTTCACTGCCGTCGTTATCGTCGAAACAATGGAGCATACCGTCATTGGCTCCGGCAAAAATCATGGTATGATCATCGGTACCATCATTATTGTCATCATAATGGACCACGTAGGGTTGGGAGTGGAGGAAATCTCCAAGTGGCCACTCCCCGTTTTCACGCCTGACGGCAGAGATCACGTTGGTCGTGAGTCCGGGGTAGGCGCCGCTTGTAAGTGCGGCGTTTGTGGTGGTGAAAAGGTTGGATGCATTGGTGAGGGTGTTTGAGGTGCCGGTATAGGTGTAGATTTTTCGGCTGAAACCATTTTCGATATCGCCAAGAAGCTTTGCACCGGCGCCACCCTTGCCAACAGCGGGGCCATCCGGAGAGGCGCTCCAGTAAGACCTGGCGTTATCAAGCAGTACCCCGTTGCTCACAGCCGTCAAGCCATCGGCATCTTGAATAACACCATAGTTGGTAATACCGTATTTTTTCAGATTGCCAATCCAGTTTCCTGTACTTAAAGGCTGGAACAAACCGTAATAGACAAAATTGCCCGCATAGGCCTTGTTTGCCCTGCTGACCGGTACCGCAGCCGCAGAGAACCCCTCGTTGCTTTCAGCAATGGCAATAATGATTGAGTTGAGGGCTTCATTCAAAGTGTCGGCATTATCAGCAGTATAGTATTTGCCACCACCATTGTTTGCGGTATCTATTAGGATCGGTACACTTTCTTTGAAACCGATGGTGTAGGTGGTTATTGATTGATTTTCATAATCTCCCGGCTCACCCATGGCGATAATATCTGCTGCCGTTGGATTAGTCCCTGTAACGCGAAGGTCGTTTTGGGCCAGGAAATAAGAGACATCTTCGAGATAATTGGGGCTGCCATTCTTGTTGGCATAGGGGATTTTTCTGCCGTTGAGGTAGATATCACTTGTCATTTGAGGATTGTTGTCTCGGGTTGGCTCGCCATCGGTCATGATAATGATGTAGTTCTTCTGGCATCTGTACTGGATCCGGCTGTCGCTGGTGTAGCTATAGCAATTTATATTGCTTTTGGTGCAGGTGTTGGTGTAGGTGCCGGTCAGGCCGTTAAACCAGCTTGTTTTACCGGAGAAGTAGAGTCCTGCCTCAGTCAATGTCTCGGCGAGCGGAGTGTAAGTGTCGGAAAACATATTTCCTATGAACCCTAAGCCAGCTTGGTTGTTATCAATGTAGATAGGAGGGGCTGCAGGATTATAAGCGCCAATCAGATCTGCCTTGGTGGCCCCGCATTTAGCAACAATATATCCGCTTTCATATCTGTTGTCATCGGTGCCAAGACCGCCTGAGGCAATAGTATAGTTAGTGTTCTGGGCATTGAACTTCATCAAGCCAAAATTTACTTTATCAAAATTGTCGTTAATCAGCTTGGCAATAACCTCCTTGGCGACCTCCATTCTCGTCCTATTGTCGCCAATATTCAAAGCATCATAATTTTCAAAATTCCCCAGTCTATAATGTGTTGAACTATTTCCGCCGCAAGTAACGATAGCGCCACTCTTTTTTAATTTTCCTTGCCACCACCCCTTGGTAAGCAGGCTGGTTTTGGCAGTAGCACATTGCCAGTTAGCGGAATTGATATCCGTAAAATAGAGGTTCCCGGACTTGTAAACATTATTTTTAGTCTTGGTCCCGGCATAAGTTGTTGCCGGATTATAGGGGTCACCAGGGATATCGTTGGTGCCCATACTGCCGGAATTGTCAAAGATGATAAGAACATTGGGCTTGACCGAGATACTAGCTACGCCATAAATGTCAATATCGTCCGCCCAAGAAGGATAGGCCAGGCCAAGCAGTACCGGTACTAAAAAGAAAAATATTTTTTTCATGGTGTGTACTCCTTTCTTGAATGAGGCATTCAACATAAAAAAATGTAGCCTAGGATGGACTAAAATTTATTAAAGACTTTGTACACCCCTTCCTGGAGTATGGTGTTTCGGTCGGCATCGGGAGACTGACAGGTTATGATGAATCGGCGTACTTCAAAATTTTTTGGACTGAATCCGGACCCTGGAGGGGGCTTGTCCTTGTGTGACATGGGCGGAAAATCATTAGCTTCGTTAGACAGACTGGCGATGGTTGTGCGGGCGCCAGTTAATTCATTCCTTTCCATGCACCGAGTTTCAAAGGACGCAAGGGGGATGCCGTTAGGGTCAGACACCTCGCTAATATCGTTAATGCCATTTCCATTGACATCATCGCCTGGATTTATGACTGGAGGGAAAGCTGCGACAGTTTCGCCAGCGGTAATGAAGCCTGTCGTCAACCAGGTAGTATACAACATTTTACTTGTTGCCAGGCAGGTCTCTTGATTGAAAAAATCCTGTTTTTCTATGCGATCATTAGCTGAAATCTGTTTTTCGACGTTGGTCGATTGATTAGAGGCAATTCCAATAACAACCAGGATCACCAGCACCAGAAGAGCCGTAACCAGGACAAACCCTTCTTCGTTATGTACTATTTTTTCAGGTGATAACTGTGACATGCCAGACCTCCCCATTAGTACCTGGTTTTGATGTAATTCATGGATACTGTTTTCAGCTTGTCCCCTTCTGTCCAGACAACATCTACTCGGATAGTCTTTGAATCAATTGCCGGCACATTGTCTGTGATATCCATAAAGATGGTATAATTATCAGAAACTACCGAGTTGTCGCCTACGCTGTTAATGGTTCTTATCATCAAGCCCCCACCAACTACTTGATCGCCAATCCTTTGATAGGGAGTGTCATTGTCATCTGAAAAGAGGGGATCATTATAATCTAAAGCAATAATGTTTTCGACTTGGTCCAGGGCCAGGGCTGTGGCCTCTGTCAAGTCGTATGACCCGGCGTTACCGTTTAATACGGAGAGTTGCATTGCCCCAGCGCCAAGGATGCCAATGGATAAAACAGTAATGGTCACCAGGACTTCAATCAGGGTGAAGCCGTTATTATTTTTGATTAGAAGATTTGCCATGGTGTTCAGTTGCGGAGCCATATGATGGGTGAGCTAATTGCGCAAGTGTACCGTTGTAATTAATAAACGGCGGCGAAAGTTATCATTTGCTGCGATATTATTGGGTGTGCCAGGATTCAAGTCCCAGGCTGGTAGCGTGAGTTCGATGTTTGTGCCATCCACCAGGGTATAGTTAGGTGCAGCTGGTGGCGCAGGTTGTGGGCATGAAGCGGGAAAGTATTCGAATGTATTTGTGAAATTCTGATCAGGATGACTCGCACGAGCCAATATTGAGATTTGGATGGTTTTAATATTTGATACGTTTGTTGTAGGATTGTTATCTTGGTCTAAATATAAAAATTCCAGAGCATCGATGTTTTCTGCTAAGGGAACAATCGCGCCACCATCTATTGCCCGACCGATATCATTGTCTCCGTCACCATAGGCATCATAAAGTCGGTATTCAATCGTTTGCATCGTGCCGAGATTGTTGATTTCTGTCGCGAAAATAAGTTGGGTTGTTAGCGCGGTTGTTATGCCGCCAGTACCAGTGAGTGGGTGATAGGTTGCCATTCTGATTTCTCTGGTCATCATATTCATTGCTGCCCTGACACTTTGCTGTGCTTCAACAACCTGATCTTGGGCAACATAGGTATTCTGTTGAGAGCGAAACGATGTGTAAACAGCTCCCATGACGAGACCTGAAATAGCAAGGGTGATCATTATCTCAACTAGAGTGAATCCGGTTTGGTTGCGATATGTAAATGAGATTCTGTTCACGTTATTCGATCCAGTTTCTTTTATGAAACGGGAGTATCCCGTTATATTTCCTCATCTTAACTGCTCCGCTGGTTACCGTTGTTATTGCATAAACTATACTAGCTTGGCTGTTGACTAAATAAATTGTGCCGGCACCGGATGTGCCATTGGAATTATAAGTACAGAAACGGGGAGGTCCTCCTGGGAAAGTAACCGAGGTGGCGATGGCACCTCCATTCCAATCAACGAGTCCGGCAGGAAAACCGAAATTAACTCCGCTGCCATATGCTGATAAATTCATTTGATATTCGTCTGGTTGGTTGACAGTGCCACTATTGTCGATATCAATAAAGTAGAATCCTGGGTTGACTGTAGTATCGAATCGTACTCTGACCGTCACATTTTGTTTCACGGCAAGGAGCCGTGCCTTTTGAAAGGTTGAATAGACATCACGAGCCGCATTTTTGAGACGGAGATTTGGTAGCCAATTGAGGATATTTGGCGCTGCAACAGAGGCCAATATTCCTAAGATAGCAACAGTTACAATAAGCTCAACCAGTGATAACCCAGCGTTGAGTGAGAAGTAGCCACTATGCCTCTTCGGGGGCTTAAATTTGTTTTGGATGGTATTCATTGTTTTTATAGCGCTTTGGAAAGATTTTGTAGCCTCGGATGTTTAAAAATCATATCCAAAGGGTACATCGCAGGTTCAGTACGTTATGGGCCAATGTTATTTAGTCTAGGGTCTCGAGTATCGGTTTATGATACCTGCCGGGAAGGCAGTCGAGAAGGTCGGACAGCGATAGATATTTTAAATATGTTCTGTAAACTGAAGAAGAAGCCATATTGGAGTAATCATTTTTGGGCCACTGGGTATTGCGTAGGCATAGTGGGGCCTGATGTTGAGATGGTTCGATAGTGTGTCTAATATCAAGAGGTCAAGGAGAAGTGGACGGTATAATTCAAGTTATTCTGGTGTGATATTGAGGATTACAATGCATTGCATTTAAATGTCAATGGGGCAATGCATTGTAATCCTTCTTTGGGGGGGGCTGGTCATCAGGAGTCGGTTATTTATTGGTTTATTTCAAGCCAGCTAGTAGGTCCTGTTTTGTAGTTCTTGATTGGTAAATTGCTTTGGGGTAATTCCTTGATTTCGCCCGTGCTGGTTTGGACAAAAGTCGTAGGTCCTTCACCGCTGCCAATGTGGAGGTTGGGGGTAGTTGCTAAGCCGTGTCCGAGTGAGACGTGATCTAACACGATATTTGTATTTTCATTATATCCTTCAGGGGCGAAAATTACCCGGTGCCATGCTGTTCCTGTTAGGTAATAAACTCCATAGAGGGAGGCGGTTCCTTCTGCAAGGCAAGGGTCAACAGAGGGAATATAAGTGGTAAAGGTGAGAAGACCGCCTAGTAATGTCGCTTGTCCAATATTTCGTTCTCCTGGGGAGGCGAATTCTTTGATCCAGCCATCTTTTCCAGTCGCATTATTGCTTCCATCACAGCCACTTCCTGAAATA
>VMSU01000082.1 GCA_013792005.1 Desulfobulbaceae bacterium | reverse complement strand
TGATCCATTCTACACCACCAAAAAGGTGGGAGAAGGAACGGGACTGGGCTTAGCTGTTGTTTACGGAATTATTAAAAAACACAAAGGAAGTATTGTGGTGCAAAGTGCACCGGGGAAGGGAACCAGATTTGACATCACGTTACCATCAAGCGAGGGACAAACTACAGCATGACAATACCGTTAAACGAGATAGGAACAAATGATGTCCGACAATAAAGATTTACGAATATTGGTTGTTGACGATGAAGTTATCAACCTTCAGAACATAAGCCACATCCTTAACGCCGATGGATATTCCGTAGCAACAGCGCCGAACGGAATGGAGGCCATTGACAAAATTTCTCGTGATCACTTTGACCTGATAATTACTGATCTTAAAATGGCAGACATTGATGGTGTGCAGGTCATGGAGGCAGCACAAAATATGCTACCGGAGGCGGAAGTAATTATCGTCACTGGCTATGCCACTGTCAACTCTGCTGTTGATGCCATGGCCAAAGGCGCTTTCTATTACCTGCCAAAACCAATCAAGTTGAAAGAATTACGTATTCTGGTAAAAAAAGCCCTGGAAAAAGTTGTTCTTAAAAATGAAATAACCAGATTAAAACAGCGGATCATGGCAAAAAAAGGGGTGACCCAATTCGTCGGGCACAACTCTGCCATTTTAAAACTAAAAGATGATATTGCCCAAGTCGCTCAGTTGGACTGTAACGTTCTTATCCACGGTGAAACAGGCACAGGAAAAGAGCTGGTTGCCCGAACAATCTATGAACTGAGTCCCAGGGCCAACAAACGGTTCTTGCCAATTAACTGTGCAGCGCTCAATGAAGAGCTAATGCTCAACGAGCTTTTCGGTCACGAAAAAGACGCCTTCACTGGGGCCAGCAAAGGGCGCAAAGGCTTGCTTGAATCGGCAGACGAGGGGGTGGTCCTTCTTGATGAGATTGGTGAGATTCCGGTAACAATGCAGGTGAAACTCCTACGTGTTTTGCAGGAAAAAAAGATCATCAGAGTCGGCGGAACAACTGAAATTCCAATTGATATTCGCATAGTAGCCGCGACGAACAAAGACCTGCAAGATGAGGTCAAGGCTGGACGGTTTCGCCAAGATCTATACTATCGATTAAATGTTGTTTCACTCAACATCCCTCCTTTGCGCGACAGAAAAGATGACATTCCACAACTCGTGCGCCATTTTCTAGCAAAATATCCGATAGTTGACAACACGATGAAATCTATCACAACTGAAGCCCTGACCGCCCTCCAAGAATATGATTACCCCGGGAATGTCAGAGAACTTGAAAATATCATTGAACGGTCACTGGCAATGAGCAATGAACCGGAAATTAAACTTCACCATCTACCGCAAGAACTCAACAAGTACAAACGGATATCGACACACCCAATTCAAGCAGAACGACAGACCTGTAGCCTTGAAGAAAATGAGCGTGACCACATATTATCTGTTCTTAAAACAGTTGAAGGAAACAAAACGAAGGCAGCAAATGTGCTTGGGATTGACCGTGTATCTTTATGGAGGAAACTAAAAAAATATCAGGAGGGTTAACACTCTGGCACCATTGATGATGCGATCAGGACAAACTCAATCAGACGAAGAAGTAATATAACTGGAAACATTCTCTTCTACTTCTCCTTTTTTATTGGCAAGGATCTTGATCCCGTGGGAGAGAAGATGTTCACGTGAAGATTCATCAACCCCTCCGCAGATTAAGGTATCCACCTTAAGAGCAGTTAAACGCCGTACCTTCATAATTGGCATATCCTCCCGGATAGTTTCGATATGTTTCCCTGTCACGGCGTTTTCAGAACTTGTGATCACCATAAATTCCTGAGCACAATCAAAACGGGGGGAGATCCGTGAGCCAAACAAAGCTATCGCTGTGGTTTTCATAAGTATCACTCTTGCAATGAATTTTCATAACAGGCGGCATTTTTTATCAATTGTGAGTCATTTTCAATGCAATAGTAGTGCCTATCAAACAGCACACAGCAACAGTCAGTGATTTCTCCTGCCAGCGTGCGGCCCCTTCCTCCCCTTTCTCACTCGGTTGTCAACAAGCAAATCCCTCATTCCGGCTTTCCGCCAAAATGAACATGATGCACCCTGGCCAGGCACAATCAAAAAACTCCAAATCTCCACAAACCTGGTGAAACAGAAGGATATATCACTATTAATAAGCCTGTGAGGATCTTATCAGGATCAGTAAGAATGATGCTACAGATGCAGAAAATGTGACCTTGTTTTTCAGCATTAGCCCTATGATTATCTTAGACACGTAATCTTCACTTTTATTTACCCAGAGTACAAAAATTGGCAAAATCAGAAGCAAAACCATCTGTTTCCCCTGATACATTGCAGGTATGCAATCGTGCAATCCCTAAAATTGCATATTTGCAATTTTAGGGAGCAAAGAACGCAAGTTAGCGGACACAGATGAAACAATCCGGCATGCACACCTGCCAGACGACAAGTAATTTATCTCTCGATATCAATATATTGCATATACCTCTTCGAAAAAACTCCCTTCAAAACAAATTTATTGGCATCATGATTGCTCTGTTATCAAACCAAGAGAGAAGAGAAAAGAGAGAAAAACACCACAATAGGGGATAAGGACCCACACAAACCAAGAAGGAGGTGTATTATGAACACTAACAAAACAACCAAAAAATTCAGTGCCGAGAAGAAAACAGCGTTGTGTATCGTAATGTCGATGTTTTACTTCGCGATGCTGGCCTATCCTTTTGGAGTCAGTGTTGAAGGGTATGTATGGCAGAAAGTCCTTATTGCTGCGGTAATTTTCTTTGCCATCTCCATCCCAGCTTGGATTATCAATCTGAAGCGGGAGTTTTATGACGTACAGCAATCTGAAGGAACGGTTGAAGAACTGCTCGAAAATGAACTTGATGTTCACGCCCCGGAGAACATGGCAAACATAAGCAGGATCGGCGAACTGGCCCGTATACAGAAATGGCTGACACTTGAGGATATTGCCCAAATTCTGTTCTGCCAGAGTGGTGAGAGCGATAAGAGCGACAAGAAGTTTGGCCAGATTGCCATCAAGAGAAATTACCTGACCCCACAACAAGTCGAAAACCTCTTAAACATGCAATCTTCTCACTCCTAAAACCACAAACTCACCTTTTCCACCCTTCAAAACCACCCTCGTTTCCTAAAGACAGTGACCATGCCCACCGCCACTGCCAGCATCAACAAGAGCGCCCCAGGATAACCGTATACCCAGTTCAACTCCGGCATATTATAAGGGCTAATAGCTGTATTAAAGTTCATGCCGTATAGCCCTGCAATAAAGGTCAAAGGAATGAAGATCGCGGCAAAGATAGTGAGAACCTTCATCACCTCGTTCATCCGATTGCTGGCCGTCGACAAGTAGACGTCCAAAAGGCCGGTAATAATATCACGCAAGGTCTCAACGCTATCTATAATCTGGATGGTATGATCAGCCAGGTCTTTCAGGAAAGGATACGCAGCATCGGAAATAAACGGCAAATCATCGCGATACAAGGAATTGATCAGGTCGCGCAGGGGCCATACCGATTTCCGAAGCAGAGTCATCTTGGTTTTCAGCTTATGAATCCGAAAGATGGTCTCCTTTGTTGACTCACCGATGACCTCCTCTTCCAGATCGTCGGTCAAGATCTCCAACTGTTCAAGCAGAGAGAAATAGCAGTCTACGACTGCATCAAGAACAGAATGAGCCAGATAATCGGACCCCATCCTTCTGATCCGGCCTTTTGCTCCAGTGATCCGTGCCCGGATCGAGTCCATCGCAGCAAACCCTCTTTCCTGAAACGTAAGCAGCAAGTTATTGGTAATAACCATACTGACCTGCTCAAGGCCAATTTCTCCGTCAGCTTTGTTGTAAGTAGGCATACGAACGACGACGAAAAGATAATCATCGTAGATGTCGAGCTTCGGTCGCTGAGTAGTGTTGAGGATGTCCTCGACGGTAAGAGGATGAAGGTTAAAACGATGACCAATCTCCTCAATAATCGACACATCATGCAAACCGACAATATCAAGCCAGTTAACTACGCCAGATTCCGCGACAAAGGGCGGCAACTCGGCGGTCAATGTTGCTATTTCAACGAACTCCGGTGAAAAGGAAGTAAGGGTCAGAGTTACCGGACTGGTTCGCCGCTCACCAATATAAATAGCGCTCCCGGGAGGAAGCCCCATCTTGCGCGCCGGGGAGAGAGGATTTTCAGCCATAATTCCTGGTCCATTTTTCTGATTGCAGGCGAGGGAACCGTCTTGATCTCACTCACTAAGTGTTCTGGCAATAACAAACTCCACTCCTGCTGATCAACCAAACACCACCCGATTGATAGATGCCGGACCATGATCAACAGTTCGTTGATACTCCACCGCCGGGTAACCAAAAACCATCGCGTAGCCGACCAGGTGGTCCGACGGGATACCAAGGCGCTCCATAAACTCCGGCAAGAACTCAGAGAGGGTCCACCTGGCCAAACCATCCCATACCGTGCCCAGCCCATAGCACTGAGCTAAAAGCTCAAAATAGGAGAGTGCAATCAGACAATCAGGCTCGGGACAAGGACAGTTGCGAGGAGCGGAGGCAATTAACAGGTGAGGAGCGCCACGAAAGATGATATCGACCCCCTTCTCTTCCCACAGCCGGACAAAACCTGAAAACAATTGCCGCTCCGGGGGAAGTTTACCCTCCCGAACAGCGCTGGCCAGACTCGCCATAACCTCTTGACGCAGAACAGCCATGGACTTTTTGTCATCAACCACCGAAAACAAGACCTGACGGCTGTTAACACCGGTTGGCGCCTGCCAGGCAGTATCAAGTAGCCGCCTGATAAGGACCAGGTCCACATTCTCATCACGGTAACGACGAACGGACCGGCGGCCCCGCATCAAGGTATCCAATCGGGCGACATCAGGGAAATGACCCTGAATCGACACACAGTCTGCCGGATCAACTCCATGGATCGACAAAGCCGCCTCAGGACAGATAGCAAGGCAGTGCTGGCAACGAATACAGGCGCCAGCCCGAGCCGCAACCACCATAGGGACGTTTTCATCCATGGCCAGAACCATATAAGGACAATCGTCCACACACTGCCCACATCCAATACACAACTCCGTATCAACGCGAAATTGCAGATCCATCAGCTCTCCTCCTCTCACCCGATCATTAACTAAACCCCATCACATATGTTCCCTGGTCTTCATGAAGACAATATCCGGCCATTGCTCCATAACATAGGTCAGATGCCATTGACTCTGAGCCAAATATGTTAAAAACCCGTCCGCATCAAGATACAGACTGGCCTGATTCCGGCTCTTGAACTCCTCAAGCTTTTTACGATTCGCCGAGCTAATCCACCGGGCATCAGCCAAATCTACCGATTCATAGATGGCATCAACCCCGTACTCCGCTTTGAGTCGGGCCATGGTCACCTCAAACTGCAACTCGCCCACCGCTCCCAAGATATAACTACTGCCCAACTGAGGCCGGAAGACCTGCACAGCGCCCTCCTCCGCCAGTTGCAGCAGACCTTTTTGCAACTGCTTCAACTTCAAGGGATTTTTGAGAATGACCCGACGAAAGAGTTCCGGCGCAAAGTTAGGAATCCCGGTAAATTTAAGCGGCTCCTTAATGGAAAAAGTATCGCCGATTTTTATGGTTCCGTGGTTGTGAAGACCAATAATATCACCTGGATATGCCTCCTCGATATTAGTCCGGCCCTGGGCCATAAAAAAGGTGGCGTTCGACAAGGTGACCTCCTTACCAATCCGATGATGCATCACCTTCATGCCGCGGGTAAATTTCCCCGAACAAATACGCAAAAAAGCAATCCGATCGCGATGAGCCGGATTCATATTGGCTTGGATTTTAAAGACAAATCCCGAAAAATCCGCTTCATAGGGTGAAACCTCACGGGTCTCAGTCTGACGGGGTTCGGGATGAGGAGCGTTCTCGACAAAGGCGTCAAGCAGCTCCCTGACCCCGAAATTATTGACCGCGCTGCCAAAAAAAACCGGTGTTTGATTAGCCTTCAGATAGTGCTGATAGTCAAACGGACAGGCCGCTCCAGCCAAAAGTTCAATATCATTGCGCAGCTCCTCGGCCTGATGCCCTAACAGCTGATCAAGGCGTGGGTCAGACAAATCGGTAATAACAAGCCCGTCCTGATCGGCAGTCTCTTTGCCAGGGGTAAACAGGTGCAGTTCCTTGCGATAGAGATTGTAGACCCCCTTGAAATTCTTGCCCATGCCAATTGGCCAGGACATGGGAGCACATTCGATCTGGAGCTTATTTTCAATATCCCCCATAACCTCAAGGGGCGACAGCCCCTCCCGATCGAGCTTATTAATGAAAGTGATGATCGGAGTATTGCGCATCCGGCAAACCTCCATCAGGCGCTCAGTCTGAGCCTCAACACCCTTCGCACTGTCAATCACCATCAAGGCACTATCAACGGCGGTCAAAACCCGGTAGGTATCCTCCGAGAAATCCTGATGGCCTGGAGTATCCAGCAGGTTGATCTCAAAATCACGGTACTGAAACTTCATCACCGAGGTGGTCACCGAAATACCGCGTTCCTGCTCAACTGTCATCCAGTCGGAGGTGGCCTTACGGGCCGCTTTTTTTGATTTCACAGCTCCTGCCAACTGGATAGCACCACCGTAGAGGAGAAGTTTCTCTGTGAGAGTGGTCTTGCCGGCGTCGGGATGGCTGATAATGCCAAAGGTTCGGCAACGTTCAATTTCTGCTTTGTTAAATTGGGTCATATCGTAAATCGTATCATGTTAAGTGTTTCATAAAACAACTGGCAAGTGCGGGAACAAACACCAAAGCTGTAAAAATGGCAAAGGGTATTTTTTCTGATGTCCTACAATTCGGACTCGTTTAAGAGATGCTAATGCCGATAACTATTCACGCTGATAATATAGTGTAAATTCTTTGTTTCAAATTATTCTGAATAAACCAGAAAGAGGTTCATTTGTCATTGGCAAAGCGCAGATAATAAACACCTAACAGCCCTTGAGGTCGTGAATTATCACAAGAAGGAGTTCCCTGAACTTTTTTACTTATTATTCCGGATAATCAGTCATTTTTCTTAATCAATTTTTCACATTACGCTCATTATTTCTTAATCATAATCGTGTTTGATGACGTTCAGCGATACAATCTCCCAAGACCATCGCTCGGCAATGCAAAGGAGAAAAAAATGTCAACAGACTGCGCAAACAATACCTTTCTGCAAAGGAAAATACCCAACAACGCTGCCACGATCCTAATCGTCGAGGATGAAGATGATTTGGCAACTCTGCTTGAGTATCGGCTGCGTGAGGAGGGTTTCACCCCTCTCATCGCCACCAACGGAGACGAAGCATGCCAACTGCTTGATACAAACGTCGGAATCGACTTGGTGCTGCTCGATATCCTCCTGCCGGTAAAAGATGGCTGGGATGTCTGCCGCTTCATCAGAAACCACACCGAACCAAGGATCGCTGCCCTGCCGGTTATTATGCTTTCAGCTCTGTCGGCAGGTAAAAACAGAGTCAGAGGAATGGAGTGCGGTGCCGACGCTTATCTCGCCAAACCCTATTCAGTGAAGGAGGTCATCCTCAACTGTCACAAAATGATTGCTGAACGACAGGAACGCCACAGAATGGAATTGGAAGTAAGGAGTCTTCATAAGCAAAAAGAGAACAGCACAGCAACAAGACAAATGCTCTTTCACGAACTCCGTTCTCAATTCACGGTGATCGGCGGACTCTGTCAACGGCTGCTCAAAGGCAGCAATTTTCAGCACGAAAAAGCTAAAAGAAAGAACTACCTGCAAGTAATCAGTCATAGTATCAATCAAGTTTCTGAGCTGGCGGACGAGATGCTTCTGCTCACCAAACTGGAGAACACCGATCACAGTCTGCCGCGAGAGTATTGTCGCCTTAATGAAATCGTGACCGCTATTATGCCTGTTCATAACCAGACTGCCCAACGAAAAATGGTCAAAATCAACGTTTCTCCCCTGCCAAAGCAACCTGTCAGGCTGCACCGCCTCGCCCTAAAGGTCATCATCTCAAGTCTGTTAGATAACGCGGTCAAATACTGCCCGCCATCATCTGACGTCTCACTGGGAATCATAATCTCTGAAACCAGGATCCGTATTGTGGTGCAAGACCAAGGACCTGGAATCCCTCTTAAGGAACAACAAAAAATCTTCACGCCTTACTACCGGGGAGAGACAATCCGTGATATCCACCGAGGGACGGGGCTCGGTCTTTACTCAGTCAAACGCCTCTCCCAGGAACTCGGCGGTGAAATCCGCCTAACCAGTGCCCCAGGCGAAGGCAGTCTATTCCTCATCACTTTCAACCGATAGTAATCATCACTTGCTGAGCAGCATTGCTGCTCTCCTCTTAATACTAATAAAATTCGCTCCTTATTCAATTTTTAGGGCTTTTACAGTACAACGATTGCGGAAATAGCCCAGAAAAAGGGCTCAATTCAAAAAAAGTGATACATTATCAGTCACTTAGGTTTTAAATCCTTCCTCTTTGATAGTGCCCAGGTCCTGAAAATAGATTACCCAACAATGCCATGGAACAGTTTCGACCGTGCAGTCAGTAGGACACGGGTAACTTTCTATCGCCATTGGGCACCTCCCATCGAGAACTGTGCATAGGTATTTCGCCGCCTTTTCTAGCGGTAAAGTTTTACTAGCCATACCCCTCATCCTCTCAGTAATCGCTGCATTTTATCCCGCAAGCATGATAGTCAACAAGTCGCTGACCGCCACCCAACAACCAGATAATACTCCATTTCTTCAATGTAGCCAGGGGATGTCAGCCTATGGTGAAGGTATGATTAATTTTTGATGAAGAATTAGGAGCCGTCACGAAATAACTCCCGCTTTTTCAATTATTACATTACGACTCCTTATGCCGTTTTTACCAATTAGATGATGACATTGTTTTGTGACAACGACTTAGTGCCAAAGAAAAACAGGGAAGAAAAATATGAAAAAAATGGGGGGGAAGAGTCTCTTGAAATGCAGTGGAAACGATGGGGAGAGACGACCCCGTCTGCCGAACTCACCTCAAGAGATGGTTAATGACCTTCTGGTGTGTGCCGGACAATGAGGCCCTGAAGCATATAGATAACGTTTTCAGCAATATGAGTGGCGTGGTCGGCAATCCGCTCCAAACTCCTGGAGACACTTAACAGCATCCCCAAATAAGGCTGCTGTGTCACATCGTTCTGGATAATCTCATCGATCTGCAGACGAATCACCTTCTTTGCCTCGTCGACCTGATCATCCCAAAGCCGGACTTTATAGGCCAGATCGGCGTCCATTCTGACAAACGAGTCCAGACTCATCGACACCATCTTGGCGGTCTCGGCAAACATATGCTGAAAACGTTCCGGGAACTGTACTGCCAGGGAGGCGGAGAACGGTGCGTAATGCCTGTCTGCAAGGAGCAAAATCCGATCAGCGATCTTAACGACCAAGTCACCTATTCGCTCAAGATCATTGTTAATCTTAAGCACTGTCACCACAAATCTCAGGTCGCTGGCCACAGGCTGATGCTGAGCCAGTATCTGCAGACACTTCTCCTCCACCGAAATTTCAATATCATCAATACTGGCATCGGTGGTGATAATATCCCGGGCCAATTGATGGTCAAATTCCATCAGCGCCTTCTCGGCCTTAACAAGATTGGCCTCTACCTCAGAGCCCAAGTGCAGGATCTGCTTCTTCAGCTTTTCACGCTCAACAGAAATATTTTTTATCATAGCTCACGTCCTCAGACTTCGCACACAGCTCACCCGAAACGACCGGTAATATAATCTTCAGTTTCCTTACATACTGGAGTGGTGAAGATCCGTTTGGTCAACCCAAATTCAATCAACGAACCAAGATAAAAATATGCGGTAAAATCCGAGACCCGCGCTGCCTGCTGCATGTTGTGCGTAACGATGATGATGGTAAACTCACCCTGCAACTCCCGGATCAGATCCTCAATTCGAGCTGTTGAACGGGGATCCAGAGCGGAACATGGTTCATCCATGAGAATGATCTCAGGGGCCACTGCAATAGCCCGGGCAATACAAAGGCGCTGCATCTGTCCGCCCGACATCCCCATGGCTGACTCATGCAGGCGGTCCTTTACCTCGTCCCACAGGGCTGCCCGTCGTAAGCTATTCTCCACGGTCTCATCAAGAACATTCTTGTCTTTAACCCCGGCAATCCTCAAACCATAGATCACGTTCTCATAGATTGACTTAGGGAATGGATTCCACTTCTGGAAGACCATACCCACTCGTCTCCGCAACTCGATAACATCGACCTGGGTATCATAAATATCTTGACCATCAATCCGGATTTCACCTTCAATGCGGATTGATTCAATCAGGTCATTCATCCGGTTAAAACAACGGATAAAGGTAGACTTACCGCACCCGGACGGCCCGATCAAGGCCGTGACTTTCTTTCTGGGAATACTCATGGATATGCCACGCAGGGCTTCGCTGGCGCCATAGTACAGGTGGAGATCCTTCACGTCGACAATGGCGTCGGTGATGGACATAATGGGGTTCGGTTGAGGGCTCATAGAGTTTCAATTTAACGTTACGTTAGGACCGCGGCGCTCAGTTCAATAATAACCTGAGAAAACCATGCCCAACAAAGAACATCAGACATCAGCAATGGCGTACCGCTGACGCATGATGTTGCGAAGATGGATAGCTACACTACACAAAGCAAGAACGATGAGAATCAGCAACAACGTGGTGACATAGACCATGGGCTTGGCTGCCTCGACGTTAGGGGACTGAAAACCGATATCATAAATATGAAAACCCAAATGCATGAACTTCCGATTAAGGTGAATATACGGGAATTGCCCATCCAACGGCAAGGCAGGAGCCAGCTTAACCACACCGGTAATCATCAGCGGAGCCACCTCACCGGCAGCCCTGGCCATAGCCAAAATAAAACCGGTCATAATTCCCGGTGATGCCATAGGCAGGAGCAGACGAGTAAGAGTTTGGAACTTGGTCGCTCCCAAGGCCAGCGATCCCTCTCGCACGGCTGGGGGAATAGACCCCAAAGCCTCTTCTGTCGCCACAATAACCACAGGGATGGTCAGTAATCCGAGAGTCAGACTGGCCCACAGGATACCGCCGGTCCCAAAGGTCGGCGAAGGCAAGCGCTCGGGAAAAAACACATTATCCACCACTCCCCCAACCCCGTAGACAAAAAAGCCCAAACCAAAAATCCCGTAGACAATAGAGGGAATGCCGGCCAGGTTATTGACCGCGATGCGGACAGTTTTAACCAGAATACCGGCCTTAGCGTACTCACGCAAATAAATACCGGAAATTACGCCTAAAGGAAACGACAGGATGCTCATAAGCAGGACCAGCATCACGGTACCGAAAATTGCAGGAAATAGCCCGCCTTCGGTATTGGATTCACGGGGCTCGGCAAAGAAAAGTTCTCCTAATTTACACCCATAATGTCCAAACTTCTGAAAAAAATTCATGGAATTGGGCTGATATACCCGAACCAGCTGAGAGACCGGTATGGTTGCCTCTCTACCATCAGCTGCGCGAAACACGGCATTATACTTCGACAGCTCCTTGACATTGCGCTGCCGATCAGCAAGAAGCTCTTCAAACTGTGCCTTCAGCCCATCTTTTTTCTGAAGAAGTGCGACAATCCGTTCATCCTGATCAGTAATGCCCCGGTAATGGTACTTGGCAATGGCCTGATCAATCTTCTCAATCGCCAGATTGATATCAGAAAAAGTGCCATTAATTTTCTTGCCAGAGTCCAGAATTGGCGCTGCATCCTGGCGGACCTTTGTTAACGCCTCGTCAAGGCCTTCATCGTTCCCATCTGCGGTATGGCCAGGGCTATGCACCTTCAGCAAAAAGCCGAAGAAATTCCCGTATTCCTGACGTTCAACAACATAGGCATCTTGAGGATAGCTTCTATCCTTGACATCAGAATCATTTACCCAAGTAAAATCGAGACCATACAGATCTCGATTCCCGATTTTGAGCTGAAGACGCTGACCTTGACCAACGCCTTCATTGACCTGGGTCACCTCCCCCATGACGGCACGTCCGTCATTGAGGGTCAGTTGCACCAGCTGGCGCGGCCAAAAAACACCGATACCATTCACGACCACCACATAGAGGAGCAGCCCTGTCATGATGATAATAGTCGACAAGGTCAGGCCCGTTGCCCAGACAAAGGGCTCTCCGCGTCTCCAAAACTTCTTCATCATCTAATCACATTCCTTAGCTTAAAAGAGTATAACTGCTCAGGTTATCGGTTTGCGGTTGACAGTTAACGGTTAGTGAACACTACTAATTAATGGCTGAACACCCACTGATATCAGACAATATCCCAAAAAATCATGCCTGACTAGGAACTTGTAACCGAAAACCGGCAACTGATCCCCGTCAACCTCATGTATTTATGACACAGTAATCAATATCGTCCGTATTTCTTACGCAGATGTTCACGGATAATTTCAGCTCCGGTGTTTAGAATAAAGGTCAGAGAGAACAGCACCGTCGCACAGAGAAAGAGAACGCGGTACAAAGTGCCCCCCACCGGGGCTTCGGGAATCTCAACAGCAATGTTAGCAGACAGTGTCCGCATACCATTGAAGATCGACCAGTCCATTATCGGGGTATTTCCTGTGGCCATCAGAACCACCATGGTTTCCCCAACCGCCCGGCCGAAACCGATGATCATGGCGGCAAAAATGCCGGGACTGGCCGAAGGCAGGATAACCCGCCACACGGTCTGCCATCGACTGGCCCCCAGAGCAAGGGAGGCTGCGGTCAAGCTGGGAGGGATATTGGAAATTGCATCCTCAGTAATCGAAAAAATAATGGGAATGACACAGATACCCAATCCAAAGGCGATGATGATACAATTTCGCTGATCATACCTCATCCCAAGGTCATGAAAGAGCCAAAGCGTAAAATTACCATCAAAGAACGCGACTTCCAGGAGCGGCGCAATTTCCATGGCCAGCCAACCACACACAAAAAAGAGCGGCACTAATAATATAAATTCATAGCCACGGACCCGATTGACAAACCTCCTATTCCGGTAAAGGGGCTGAATAAGCACCATCACCCCGGTGAAAAGTAGCGGCAGGAGCAGCACCCCAACGACGATAACCAGAAGTGAACTTTCAACTATCGGAGCAAGCCACAAGGCGATCAGGAATCCGATTACCACCGATGGCACTGAAGCCATGACCTCGATAATGGGCTTGATGTTCTTTCTAAAGCGAGGGGAGGTAAACTGGCTGGTATAGACAGCGCCAAAGATAGCCACCGGAATAGAGAAGAGCATCGCATACAGAGTGCCTTTCATGGTACCGAAGATCAGCGGAGTAAGACTCAGTTTTGGTTCCGTATCGTCCGACTGGGACGAGGACTGCCAGACAAACTGCGGTTTCCCGTACCCCTCGTACCACACCTTACCAAACAGCGTTCTCAGACTGGCTTCCGGATGCGGATTTAAAATCTCCCAGGTACGAACCTTGCCATCCTGGCCCAAAGCGACAATGGCGTTGTCTTTCTGGGAAACACTAAACAGCTGACTCGGCGCCTTGGTTTCGAAGAGATGGTTTTCACTGGTCAAGTGATCGGCATGGATCATCCCGGCCTCGGACATCGAGTAAAAGGTCTTGTCTCTCCGAGAAGAAAGAAAATAACTAACCGCACTGGCATGAGGGGTGAAGGTATGAATTTTCTCCATCTTGCGGATCGAGTTGCCCACTGCTGATGGAACCGACATCCAGGTCTGTAGGGAACCGGACTTTGACCCCACAATTACCGATTGACCACCAAAGACGAGCCCCAACGCCGAAATCGGATCCGATTCCGAAGTAGCGGCAAAAGTGTCAGTCTTCTTTGCCGCCTCACTGTCCGTCAGATCCCAGCGAACCACGTAGCCGGTATCCGTTCCGGCATAGAGAAAACCACCATGATCATCGACAGTAAAGGCGGTGATGCGACCAGGAAGAGGGTCTTCAATCCGCGAGGTCATAGTCTCGACGCTCTGGTTGTCAAAAAGATCTGTTGTCGTCACCTCATGACTAATTAAGATGGTATTGTCAGTCAGGAGATCAATCCGCGAATAACGTTTATCGTCAGATATCCGGGCCAGGCTGGCGCTGATCCGCTCAGCCCCTTCAGGGACCGACCACTCTCTAACAATAGAAAGCGAAGGCACGATGGTCCTTTTGCCGTCCATATCAAAGGTAGGCTGATAGCGCACCTCGACCATCGACAAACTGCCATCCTGCCACAGAATATTATAGAAGGAGTTCTTATACTGTTCGATCTGCTTGATCGTTCCCGGCCCCCCATCACGCACCGGTTTCTTTTCAATCATAGCCCCGTCTGGGAGGCTCAAAAAGCTGACAGAACCATCCCGCCCAAAGACGTGATAGGCCTCGCCATAACTGCCAACACCAATGGCAAGCGGCTCAAATCCTGACTCTGCGGCAAAATCCACCGTCTGCTCGTTAAGTAATTGTGAAGAGGCAAAGAGGGGCAACGTTACCTTGACAATCAAGGCGAGGATAGCCATAACACAAACGATTACCATAACACCGCAAACCTGAATCACCGTCTTAGCGATCTTATCATTGCGGCGAACTCGTTTTAAGAATTGCTTGTCCATGCGGTCCTTGTTTTTTATGAAAAATGCTCGGGAGAGCAGACAATCTACCTGCTTCCCCGAGCGTTGTCTTTCAATGAAAAAAAAGAGGCCGGGAGAGGAGAGGAAACTCCACCGCATCAAGCACTCTTTTCGGTTATTACAACTTCTGCAACTCCTTCTCGACAATCGCGGCAGGCAGAGGCATATACCCATCCTTCACCACGATTTCCTGACCTTCAGCAGAAAGGACAAACTTCAAAAACTCCCGCTGTAACGGAGCCAAAGGCTTGTTTGGCTCTTTAATGACATAGACATAAAGCATTCTAGACAGTGGGTATTTACCTTTCAACACATTGTCCATGTTGGCCTCATAGGCCTGTGCACCCTCCTTGGCCGCCAAGGCAAGAGGCCTCACCCCGGAGGTAACATACCCAATGCCGGAGTAACCGATACCGGCTCGATCCTCAGTAATGCCCATAACCACCGCAGCAGATCCCGGCTGCTCCTTAACAGTATCCTTGTAATCACCCTTGGCCAAGGCGCGTTCCTTAAAGTAACCATAAGTACCGGAAGCAGAGTTACGACCGTAAAGGCTAATCGGCTGTTTTGCCAACGGACTATCAAGGGCAATGTCCTTCCAGGTAGTGATGTCTGCCGGAGCGCCGCTCTTTCTGGTCTTGGAGAAGATAGCATCCACCTGCTGCATGGTAAGAGAGGAAACCGGGTTATCCTTGTTCACAAAGACAGCCAGGGAATCAAGGGCAACACCGATCGGAGTGGGTTTAAAACCGTACTTCTTCTCAAACTCGTCCTCTTCGGTGCTCTTCATCTTACGGGACATGGGAGCGATGTTAGCAGTACCTGCGATCAGGGCTGGAGGTGCGGTGCTGGACCCCTTCCCCTCCACCTGAATCTTGACATTTGGATAATGCTTCTTAAACGACTCGGCCCAAAAAGTCATGAGATTGTTCAAGGTGTCGGAACCAATACTGTCCATATTGCCGGCAACACCGGTTGTCGGCTGATACACGGGGAGATTCGGATCGATTTTCACATCGCTTGCTGTAGCCACAGTGGCGGCAAGCGGCAAGGCCAAGGCTATGAGGGCCGAGGCCATAAACTTTTTGGTAGTCGAGAGTGTAAATAAAGCGGTCATGACAAGCTCCTTTGTTGGATTTTGACTGATTGATCTGGTTTCTACACGCCAATTGTTAATATTGTGTTAAGATATTATTAAAATTTAATTACCCCGCTAAAAAAGATACATTTTCCGTTCTCCTTTCTTTATGGTAGCAACAATCAACCTCTGATGGCCAGATCTACTCTGCTCCCGACCACGCCCTTACCGTTAGGAATGACAATAGCCCCCCTGTGTTAAAAGGCGATGAACAGTCAGTTAATTTCTGATTAATTAAAAAATGCGCTTTGATTGGTGAAAACTCACAAGGAAAACGAATGATAAGTCAAGAAACAATATGGGTGGTAGAAGACGAGGAAGACATCCTCGCCTTGATTTACTACAACTTGGCCAAGGAAGGCTTTACGGTGCAAGGCTTTACCACTGGCGAGGAAATGCTTGCCGCTCTTAAGCTGGAACACCCCTCACTCATCCTCCTAGACGTGATGCTTCCCGGGATCGATGGTCTCAATCTGTGCAAAATGATCAAAAATAATTCCACAGCCACACCAATCCCGGTCATCATGCTGACAGCCAAGACAGAGGAGAGTGATATTGTTGCCGGCTTAAACCTGGGGGCCGATGACTACATCCCAAAACCATTCAGCCCCAAGGTCCTGCTCGCCAGGATCAGGGCGGTGCTCAGACGGGGCGATCATATCCCTCCTGCCCCACCCTCTTCCGACACCAAGACAATCCTCAACGAAGACCTGTCCATTGACCCGACCCGTCACGAGGTTAAAGTAGCAGGCGCCATCCTCGCCCTGACCACCAGTGAATTCAGAATCCTACGGTTCCTGGCCGAAAAACCAGGCTGGGTTTTCTCCCGCGACCAGATAAACAACGCAGTTCATGACGGAGATTTTGCCGTGACAGACCGAACCGTGGATGTCCAAATCGCTTCGCTTCGTAAAAAACTCGGCTCAAAACAACACTACATCGAGACCGTCCGCGGTATCGGATACAAATTCAAAGGATAAGACTATGGCCCGCAAACGCCTACTCTGGCAAATCTTTCCCCCCACAGTACTGGTCATCATTCTGACCATCATTGCCAGCGGATTCTTTGTCTCCCACTACCTTAAAGCCTTTTATACCACTCAGGCGCTGAACGACCTGAACGTTCGCTCTCACCTGGTCCTCAAACAGCTTCGCCCCGCTCTGCTGGCCAATAACCTCCAACTGATCAAGGAACAATGCCGTATCCTTGGCGATGAGTCCCGATCAAAAATTACCGTTATTTCAACTGATGGAACAGTAATCGCAGACTCCAAGGAAGACCCGGCAACCATGGACAACCATGGTGACCGTGAGGAAGTGGCAATCGCCCTCTCTGGAAAAGAGGGGACCTCTGCCCGTCTCAGCAAAAAAGGCCGGAAAAGAATGCTTTATGCCGCCCTTCCCCTGCTCGCCGATCAAGATACAGCCAAGCCGGAACCGGCAGTACTCGGCGTTATCAGGCTGTCAATCCCGCCAACCTCACTTGATCTCCTGATGCGCGATGTAACTGTTAAGATGTTCCTGGCTTCACTAATCCTGCTCCTCTTGGCAGTAGCCGCCACCCTCTTTGTTTCGCGACGGATCAGTCGCCCCCTTGAAGACATGCAACACATCGCGGAACGATTTGGCCGCCATGACTTCAACAAGAAAATTTCAATCGCAGACGGAGCTGTCTCCAAAGAAGTGGCAGGGCTGGCGGAAGCCCTTAATCAGATGGCCGTAGAACTCGACGAGCGAGTCAAGACCGTAACTCAACAGAAAAATGAGCTAGAAGCTGTGTTCAAGAGTATGGTCGAAGCAGTGATTGTCATTGATCAGGAAGAACGAATCGAACACATGAACGAAGCAGCCTTCCGGTTGTTAGGAAGCAACGCTCACAGAGGGATAGGCAAGCCAATTGTCGAAACAGTGCGACACGCCGGACTATTGAAATTTGTCAGAGAAGCGTTAAAGAGCCAAACCCCGATATCCAGAGACGAGATTGTCTTTGGAGTCGGAGCCACCGGACAGCACTTCAACGCCAGCGGCACTTCACTCTATGGCGACCAAGGACAGCACATGGGTGCCCTGATCGTGTTATATGACGTCACCAGGATGCGACGGCTTGAAGATATGCGTCGAGAATTCGTCGCCAATGTCTCCCATGAATTAAAAACCCCAATCACCTCGATTATGGGCTTTGTGGAAACGATCTGCGACCAGGCACCCGGCCTGCCCGATGACATGGAACGCTTCCTCCACATCGTCTTAAAACAAGCCAACCGCTTGAATGCCATCATCGACGACCTCCTATCCCTCTCCCGCATCGAGCAAGAAGCCGGCAATGACGAAATCGAACTACACCCCGGTCGCCTGACCCCAATCCTGCGCAATTGCCTTGAAGCAGTCTCAATACGCGCCAGTGAAAAACATATCTCCTTACCCCTGCGCTGCGGAGATACCGTATCGGTCCTGATGAATGCCCGCCTCCTGGAACAGGCGGTTACCAATCTGCTGATCAACGCCATCAAATATAGCGCAGAACATAGTGAAGTCAGGCTAGAGGTCCACGAGGACCAGCAGGAGGTAACGATTTCCGTCACCGACTCCGGCTGCGGCATCGCCAAAGAACACCTTCCCCGCATCTTCGAACGCTTCTACCGCAGCGACAAGGCCCGCAGTCGCAAACTGGGCGGGACCGGACTGGGACTGGCCATCGTCAAACACATCGTCCAGGCCCATGGCGGCTCGGTGACGGTAAAAAGTGACTTAGGAAAAGGAAGCGTATTCACCCTCCACCTGCCGCGTATTGAGCAATCGGCATAAGATACTTCTCGATCCCAGAGCCAACATCCTTAGCCCTGACGTTCACTCAACAATCGCTCTACCTGCTCTTTCAACTCCGCCAGCAGGTAGGGCTTGGCGCAAGCGGCATCAAATCCGTAATTGGCAAAGTCAATCATGGCCTCATCGCTGGTATAACCGCTTGAGACCATGGTCTTTACTCCAGGATCAATCGTTCTGAGAACAGAGACCACCTCCTTCCCACCCTTGCCGCCGGGAATCGTTAAATCTAGAATGACAACCACATAGGGATCGCTAACTGAATATGCTTCCGTCACAGCCTTGACCGCTTCATCACCGTCCGCAACCGCGTCAACTCGAAAACCGGAAATCTTCAAGAAATTTGTCGTCACTTGCACAATCGTAGCATTGTCGTCCATAATCAGAATTCGTGGCCCTCTCCCCTGATCATCCTGATCAGTTACCTTCTCCACCTTCCGGGCAACCGACACCACAGCCGGAATATAGATATGAAAGGTGGACCCCTTATCTGGCTTGGTATTCACCACAATCGCTCCGCCATGCTTACGGACAATGGTATCGCACAAGGCAAGCCCAAGCCCCATGCCCTTCTGGCACCCAGGCTGCTTGGTTGAAAAATAAGGATCGAAGATGCTGGACAGATGGTTACTTTTAATTCCACATCCCTGATCCTTGATTGAAATTTTCACATAGTTACCTGGAGCAAGGGTTGGGCACGCGCCATGCCCAGACTCTTGTACAACTTCGTTGGTGGCCACTATTTTAAGCTTACCCCGAGATATTGAATGCATGGCGTCCTTCGCGTTCCACACCATCTGCTTTATGACTTCACGAAATTGGTTCGGATCAACATTGATAGACCAGAGGTTATCAGCAAAATAAAATTCAACCGCCAGGTCAGATCCGGCCATACAGGCAACTACCTCTTGCTTGATGTGAGGCGCCGGCTGGATGGTGATCAAAATTGAGATGCCGCCAGTAGAAAAAGCGATAAGCTGACTGGTGAGTCTGGTCGCTGCATCGAACACATTCTCCGCATTTTGCAAAAAGGGATACGCCTTGCTCGATTTTTCAATATTCATCTTAGCAAGTGCCAGATTACCAAAAAGCCCCTGAAACAGATTGTTAAAATCGTGAGCAATACCCCCTGCCAGAACACCAAGCGAGGCAAGATTTCTGTCCTTTATGACCTCAGCCTCCAAAAGCTTCCGCTCGGTAATGTCCCGGCAACTTCCTCGAGTCCCTAGAAATTTACCATTATCATCATAAACAGGCTGACAGACATGGGAAATCCACTGCCATCGAATTGAGCCATCGGCACGAATGATCCTGAATTCAAGTTCTTGTGCTAATCGCTGTTCCCTGGCAGCGTGGCAATGCTGGTCATAGGCGGCTAAATCATCAGGATGAATAAGTGCGCGCAGCAGGGAAGGGTCGTGTTCGAAAACCGCCACCGAATGCCCCGTAACCTTCTGACAGGAGGGAGAGCAGTACAGAAAATCACCATCAGGCCCGAGCCAATACTCCCAATCATAGGTAAAATCAGCCACGGTGCGGAACTTTACTGCGCTCTGCCGCAGGGACTCTTCCATCTGCTTGATCGCGGTAATATCGCTGATCACAACCCGGCATAATGGCAAGCCGTCGGCGCTATGGGCAAGATTGATCTCCAGTCGTGCCCAGAAGGAGGTGGCATCGGGACGAATCAGTCTCAACTCGCAGGCCTGAGGCAGGCCGGTTTCAAAAAGCAGTTTGCGATGCTGCGAATTAATGTCCTGATCATCAGGGTAGATAAAGCGGCTGATTGACTGATTGACCAGCTCGCCGCGCACCACTCCAAGCTGGGTCGCGGCAGTAAGGTTTGCCTCCAGAATCACTCCCGATCGATCGAGGGTACAATAGCCAACCGGGGCCAGATTGTAGAGATCAAAATAACAGGCCCGTGAGGCCTCCAATTCCTGCTGGGTGCGACGCAATTCCTCATTCTGCATCTCTAGTTCAATCTGATGCACTCGCAGCTCGTAAAAAACTTGAGCGGTCTGTTTATCCATGTGACCGGTCGGAGCAATAATCTTCTCCTCTGCTTGTAAACGCAGGGCCTCTTGCTTTTCAGGAATATTTTCTTTTTTTGCCAAGATCCCCTCCTTTATTATTCATGACCGCTAACCATCCTAGCTCAACTTACAGACATTAATCGATAACCGATTCACACCATATGACAGTTCCTAGAGCGAAGCCGAAGAGAACCGGGCAGCAAAGACAAAACAGCTCAAAACAATTGAGAACCACGGTGTTCTTCATCCTCTCCTCTGAATTTCCAGACCTTGACTGCGTTCCGTTGTGGCAATGGCATAGACTTTCCCGTCCTTGTCCAAAAGGGCGGTAGCGGTAATCGATACAGTACGATTCTGGCCATCTTTGGTGAGCCTTTGAGTTGTATAAGGCAGAATCTTTTCCGCGCAAATAAGCTGCTGAACCTTTTCCATCGCCTCATCCCGTAAACTCTCAGGGATCAATTCCCGGATATTCATTGCCAGCGCCTCGGCCTCGGTCCAACCGTACATTCTTTGGGCTGCGGAATTCCAGGCCAAAATACGTCCGGCCAGATCCTGCATGGTAATGGCATCGTGGGAATCATTGACCACCACCGCCAAGCGCCGCAATGATTCCTGGGCGTCTACCATCTTGGTAATCTCCACAAAATTGATAACCGCTCCTTCAGCCACATTCTCCAGGGTGCGATACGGCCGGATGGACATCAAGAACCAAGCTCCCGACTTGCTTTTCACTTCAATATCTCTTGGCACCAAACTATCAAGTACCGCCTTCACATCCTCCTCCAAGTTAGTATAGTTCACCAGATTGGTTACCGTATGTCCCACAGGTCGGCCCACATCTGACGGGATCAGATTGACCAGCAGACAGGCGGCAGGGGTGAAGCGCTGAATGAGCATCTTCTGATCCACAAAGATAGTGCCGACGCCGGTACCGGCAAGCAGGTTGTTCAAGTCATTGTTGGACCGCAACAAATCGACAACCTTGTTATGCAGCTCAGTATTGACTGTGGTCAACTCCTCGTTGATTGATTGCAGCTCCTCTTTAGAGGTCTCGAGCTCCTCGTTTGAAGATTGAAGCTCCTCGTTAACAGACTGCATCTCCTCACCTGAGGCCTCCAGTTCTTCGGTGGCACTCTGCAGATATTCCTCCTTGGCCCGCAGTTCTTGGCGCAGGGAAGAGATGAGCGCTTGAGCATCAGGGGACATTTCCGCAGCTTCTGCAAGATCCCCTAAACTAACCTTGCTGGCTAGTGCCTCATCCACCTCCCCGACCTCTTCTACAATGATCAAGTACAAGAACGGATCAGTAGGCACCTCACGCCTCGCCCTGAATTCACTGACACCAGGCTCCCCCGACACACTCAGATTACCCTGACTGAGCAGAGCCGAAGTGCTGGACTCTTCAAAACCTAGAACCACCGGAGTCACCGTCAGATTAACAACACTGAAATCGCCGTTAGTTTTGACCCTGAGACCAGAGCGCCTCACCGTCTCTTGCTGAGTGATCGCTGTGTGCAAGGCGGTGATCAAGTCGCGACGAAGCCCTTCACGCGCCATTTTCAGGACATTGACTCCGATATCGCCCGCAGCCATTTCCAAATACCTGCCGGTGCGGCCATGAACATAAAGGATCTCTCCTGCTTTGTTCACCAAAATGCTGGCCGGAGTGTAATGCTGCAACAGAACTCGCTCGACCAACTCACGTCGGGTCAGCCTTCTGCCGCTATAAGCAGGACCGATATCTTGTGGTGCAACCTCATCTCCCATCATGGGCTTGATGAATTTCCTCAATGCATGGCGCTGTTCGCCAAGAGCACTATCTTTGCTCTGGTAGAGTTTAGCCTTACGATCAAGAGAAATAAAGAGACCCCTTAAATCGCCCACACTTTCAGACGTACCTAAAAAAAGAAGGCCTCCCGAATTCAAGGCATAGTGAAATAAAGCGATCAGCTTCTTCTGCAACGCACTGCTCATGTAGATCAACAAGTTGCGGCAACTGACCAGATCAAGTTTGGAAAAAGGTGGGTCTCTGATCACATCCTGCTCGGAAAAAACCAGCATATCGCGGATACCCTTATTAATGCGATAGGTATTGCCGTCGGCTTGCAAAGTAAAAAATTTTGCCAACCGCTCAGCAGAAATATCTCTGGCAATACTCACCGGATACGTTCCCAAGCGGGCCATTTCAATGGCATGACTATCGATATCGGTAGCAAAGATCTGAACCTTAAAATGTTGATGCAGCGCATCCATTTGCTCATGAAGCAGGATGGCGATGGAATAGGCCTCTTCACCAGTGGAACAGGCCGGAACCCATACCCTAATTGTGACAGCGGTTGGGTTATGGGTAAAAAATTGTGATCTGATGTGGGAAGCCAGCACGGCAAACGAGTCAGGATCCCGAAAAAAACTGGTAACCCCAATCAGGAGATCACAAAAAAGGGCCTGAGTCTCAACCGGGTTACACTGCAAATACTGAATATATTCGTCAATCCGTTCGATCTGGTGAACAACCATCCGCCGTTCCACTCGTCGAAAAATAGTATTCTCTTTATATTCGGAAAAATCATGCCCGGTCTGGTCTCGAAGCAACACAAAAATTTTATTGAAGACATCTCCCCCCCTGGAAGATAAAGGAACAAATGATCTGGTCCTATTATGAAAAAAATGGGAGGCATAGAGAATCAATTGCTCCGGCATTTCAGCAGGGGGCAGAATATAGTCCACCAAGCCGGTGGCAATGGCACTACACGGCATACCATCGTATTCAGCAGATTCAGGTTGCTGGGCCATGACCATACCACCCTCGCCCTTAACCTCCCGTGCCCCCATCATGCCATCACGTCCTGTGCCAGAGAGAACGACACAGATCGCTTTTTCACGCCGATCCTGAGCCAAAGAACGAAAGAAAAAATCAATCGGCAATCGCTGTCCATGCGGAGATACCGGTTTCAACAACTGCAACTTGCCTTTCATAAAGGCCATGTCACGGTTAGGAGGAATAATATACACACAGTTAGGTTTGACAGTCACCCCATCCTCGGCCTCGAAAACCTGCATTCGGGTTAAGCGTTGGATCAGATCACGAAGGTAACTCTTGTGGTCAGGAGCCAGATGCGGCACCAGAACAAAGGCCATGTCCGGATCGATATCGGCAGGCATCCCGGAAAAAAAGGCCTCATAGGCCGAGAGGCCTCCGGCAGAGGCCCCGATGCCAACAATCGGAAAATCCACCGAAGTGGCGGGAAGGTCTCCTTTCTTTGTTTTCGTGCTCCGTTTCTCAGTTGACTGATCTTGACTGGAGCCACTATCAAGCTTCTCGTCAAGCGTATGCTTAGATTTTGCGACGTTACGTTTAGCTATGGAGTTTTTCTTTGTGGTCATAGTTCTTCTTTATCACATTACCTTAAGCTGATTATTCCCTCCTCCCACAACAGGAGGAGGTTTGAGAGACTTTTCGTCCATTACCGAACTTTACACACATACTGCTCCAATCTGTCACTGTTAAATTAATGTATTGCTCAGGCAACTTAATAGTCAAGCGATGAAGGAAGCGTAAAAAGCGACATATTGAACTTATTACTTTATTCCAATTTATCAAAAAAAAAAGAGAGGCTACACTATTTGCCCACCGAAGCAATAACAGGAAAATAGTGAGGATAGCGGATGTGCTATGTATATCCTTCCGACAGAAACAAGGTAAAGAAAGTAACTTTCCAGGCAGTTACACTCGCAGAAATCACATTCCTATAATACAAGGTAGCACTTCTATCACAATGATTGACTGACAGTAACAGGCTAGCACAATGTTAGCATTAAATATATTTTTTTAATGTATCTTTGACTTTACAGTACATTCTTGGTAAATATTCAATATAGGCATCTGTATTCAGGTCCCCATCTTCCAGATCAAGCCCTTCTCTCCGTGGAGGCTCGCTATGCTCACATACAAATCACTCGCCTTCCTCCTCCCCCTGCTCGTTCTTGCCGTGATCAGCCATGCTCAAAAACGCCCAGAAGACCGTCAACCTGCTGTCGCGGGCATGTTTTATCCGGGCCGGGCGGACGAACTAAAACAAATGCTCACCACTCTGTTTACCAAGGCCATTGCTCGAAAGAATCTAGGCCATATCAGCGCAATCATTGTCCCCCATGCCGGATACGAATACTCCGGTCTCGTTGCCGCCTCAGGGTTCAACCAACTTGATCCGGACGCAAGCTATAACACCATCTTCATCCTTGGCCCCAGCCACCGGATCGGCTTTGAAGGGGCTGCCGTTTACTGCACCGGAAATTTCACCACCCCGCTAGGCACAGTTGTGGTTAATCGCGAACTTGGCGAAGAGTTGGTCGAAAAGTCCAAATTATTCACCACCCGGACAGATGCCCATGCAGTTGAGCATAGTGTCGAGGTGCAGGTTCCTTTCCTCCAGCAGCACTTAAAAAAACCTTTCAGGATCGTCCCCATTGTCCTGGGCCACAATAGCCCAGAGACCTGTCGCGCAATCGGCGAGGCGCTCCTCCCTTACATGAACGACCACAACCTCTTCGTCATCAGCACCGACTTTTCTCACTATCCGGACTATAACGATGCAGTTGCCGTAGACAAATCGGTTGCCAATGCTATCGTCTCTAACTCTCCAGACACCTTGATCACGACCATGCGCGGCCACGAGGAGTCCAACATCCGCAATCTGGCAACGACCCTGTGCGGGGCCTCCGGGGTCCTGACCCTGATGTACATGACCTCAGCCTCTTCCGACTTCGCCTATCATCCGATCCAGTACAAAAACTCCGGCGACACCCCGGACGGAGACAAGAGACGGGTCGTTGGCTACCATGCCCTCACGGTTACCAAGCAAGAAAAATCCGAAATGGAACAGACATCCTTTGTGCTCACCCCTAAGGACAAAGAGACACTGCTTAAAATTGCCAGAAATACAGTCGCGCGCTATGTGACGAGGCAACCCATACCAGAAATTAATCCCGATTCCCTCTCCGATATACTCACCATGCCGTGCGGCGCTTTTGTCACTCTCAAGAATAATGGCCAGTTACGTGGCTGCATCGGCCAGTTCGATGCCTTGGGGCCACTGTATTCGGTGGTGCAGGACATGGCAATTGCCGCAGCTTCTCGGGACAATCGGTTCACCCCTGTCGCGGAAGACGAAGTGAAGGATCTTACTATTGAAATATCCGTGCTCACCCCCATGAAAAAGATCAACTCTGTTCATGAGCTTGAATTAGGCAAGCATGGGATCTATATCCGCCAAGGACTGCGCTCGGGCACCTTTCTTCCCCAAGTAGCCACGGAGACCGGCTGGACCAAACATGAGTTTCTAGGTCACTGCTCCAGAGACAAGGCCGGGATAGGCTGGGACGGATGGAAGGATGCCGAACTCTATGTATACGAGGCCTTAGTCTTCGGCGAAAGGCACCAAGGTCCGTAGCCGCCATGGCGGTTCACGCGGAACAGGGGCAGAGGGATTATCCCGGCAAATCACACCTCCCCTCCTCCGAGTCCGCTGCCCTGCTCGTCGCGGCCCTTGCCGCAGTTGGCGCGACTTCCATCAGCGCCCAGATCGTCCTGCTCAAGGAGTTCCTATCGGTCTTTTACGGCAATGAGCTGATTATCGGCATTGTGCTGGCGAACTGGATGATCCTGACCGGACTTGGCTCGTTTCTAGGGAAGTTTTCCGAACGCCACGTCAGCCGCCCCGTCACCATTACCCTTGTCCTGATCGGACTGGCACTGCTGCCGATGATCACCGTCTCCCTGCTCCGCATTCTCCGCAATATCGTCTTTCTCCCAGGGATCATACTCGGCATCAACCAATCCCTTTTCTACTCACTGGCCCTGCTCACCCCGTTCTGCCTGCTCTCCGGCTTCTCCTTCGCTTTTTTTTGCAGCCAGCCTGTCACAGCAGAGAGGGGAAAACCTCATCGCCTTGTCTTACTCCTGGGAATCTCTCGGGAGCGCAGTTGGCGGCACAGTATTCACACTGTTGCTTCTCCCCGGCTTGATACCTTTCAGGCCCTTGCCCTGCTCCTGCTCCTTGATCTCTCCCTCGCAATCTTGGTGACGCACGGCAATCACCACCGTCTCGCCGCAGTGTGCGGAGCGCTTCTTATTGCTGCAGCCCTGATCGTAGGCATTGCCGACCCCGACAGCCGGACCCGAAGATTTCTCTTTCCCGGCCAAGAACTCGTCACCTTCAAAGACACCCCCTACGGGAACCTGACCGTCACTCGTCAGGGCGATCAGATGAATTTTTTTGAAAATACCGTGCTGATGGCTTCGACCAACGATATTACTGCGGCAGAAGAGGGGGTCCACTATACCATGGTTCAGCACCCTAAGCCGCACCGGGTGCTCCTGGTTGGGGGAGGGATTTCCGGAACACCACAAGAAATCATAAAATATGACGTTACTTCAATCGATTACACCGAAATCAATCCATGGATCACCGACCTTACTCGAACCTTCACCCAGTCGCTCACCGACCAGAGAATCCGGATAATCTCTGACGATGCCCGTCGTCATGTCCGCCGGACAACCACAAGATATGACGTGGCATTGATCAATCTCCCCGATCCGGAGACAGCGCACCTCAACCGCTACTTTACCGTGGAATTTTTCCGGGAGTTAAAGCAGGTGTTATCCGATGGCGGAATTATCTCCATCAGCCTGCTTCCAACAACCGAATACCAGGGCCCTGAAGCACGGCTGCTCACCTCCTCACTTCACGCCACCCTCAAACAGATCTTCGCCAACGTTGTTATTGTGCCCGGCTGGCGTAACTACTTCCTGGCCTCTGACACCCCTCTTGACATTCATATCGGTCGACTCATCAAGCAGAAAGGCATTGATACCCTTTACGTCAACCAATACTACCTCAACGACCGGATGCTTGAAGAGCGCAGCCGGGCGACCACCGCAGCCCTTGACCCTGCGGCAACGCTAAACACGGACTTCGCCCCGGTCTGTTACTTTCAGCAACTCGACTACTGGCTGAGTTCCCTGGGGGCCTCAAGCGGACCATGGATTTTGCTCACCCTGGCGGCGCTACTGATGACACTATGGAAATTCAACCCTCTCGGCCTCGGCATCTTTACTGCTGGTCTTTGCGCCTCGTCCCTGGAAATGATTTTACTCATTGCCTTTCAGACCCTGTACGGCTCTCTCTACCAGATGACCGGGATCGTCATCACCTCCTTCATGACAGGGCTGGCCGCAGGATCATGGTCCATCAAGCGCTTTGGCAAACAAGCAGGAATCGACAGCTTCATCACCCTACAACTCATGGTCGCAACCGCAGGCATGATCCTGGCTGTGGCGCTGCCCCGGTTACAATTGGCCGATTTTGCACCATTTACAGTTCACCTGACTTTTACCAGCATGACCTTTACCATAGCCGCCCTGATCGGGATGGAGTTTGCGGTGGCGTCACAAATAAAAACCGGTCCCGTTGCGGCTGTCGCCGGCGAACTCTACGGCCTTGACCTTGCCGGTTCGGCAATCGGCGCGCTTATTGTGACAGTCTACGCCATTCCGCTCCTTGGCATCAAAAACGTCAGCGTCCTGGTAGGAGGGATATCCGCCCTAAGCGCCGGGATTTGTGTCATCAACCGCGGACGGTATCAGATCAGGGTGGGTGTGTAGATAGGGTTTGACTTTCAAGAGGGCAAAACGATGAATAAAACTCCACGACACCAACCAATGCTGAGCAAGCGAGAGTTTTTGCACCTCTGCTGCGCAGCGCTTGGCAGTTGTATCCTCGGCCTGGATCCGCTCTCGGTGATTACAGGGAATAATGAGGCGGCAGCCTCCTCGCTGCTTGGGCCAGAAGGCCCAGGAAAATGGAGCAAAGAGGCCTGGTTCTGCAAAGATATCGAAGGCGGAATCAAATGCCTGAAATGCCCCCACAGCTGTGTGCTCGCAGCAAACGACATCGGCATCTGCCGAAACAGAATCAACTATCAAGGCATCGTGTATTCCATCGCTTACGGCAACCCGTGCGCCGTACACATCGATCCCATCGAGAAAAAGCCGCTGTATCACTTTCTTCCAGCCACCCGCGCTTTCTCGATTGCAGTCGCCGGATGTAATCTGCGCTGTTTAAACTGCCAGAACTGGGAGATCTCCCAAAAGACGCCGCTGGAGACCAGGAATGTAGACTTGATGCCTGATCAAGTGGTCGCAGAGTGCCTGAAAGCTGGTTGCGAATCTATCGCCTACACCTATTCCGAACCGACCACCTTTTACGAGTATGCCTTTGACACCGCAACGATCGCGCGGACTCATAAGATCAAAAACGTCTGGAAATCGAGCGGCTACATCAACGAAAAACCATTGCGAAAACTGTGCGCGGTAATTGACGCCGCCAATATTGATCTTAAAAGTTTCGATACCGGGGTATATGAAAAATTGAACGGAGCCACGCTGGACCCAGTCTTGCGCACCCTCAAGATTTTCAAGGAAGAGGGCGTCTGGCTCGAGATCACCAACCTCGTCATCCCCACCTGGACCGACAACCTGGAGATGATCAAACGGATGTGCGACTGGCTCTCTGTCAACGGCTTGCAGGATTGCCCCCTTCACTTCAGCCGCTTTTCTCCGCTCTATAAACTCAATCAGCTGCCGTCAACCCCAGTGTCCACCCTGAACAAGGCCAGGGACATTGCCAAGAAGGCGGGAGTGCGATACGTGTACGTGGGCAATGTGCCTGGCCACCCGGCCGAAAACAGCTATTGCCATAACTGCGGAAAACTCATCATCGAAAGGCGGGGATACGTAATCACTACCAAACACATCAAGAATGGCAGCTGTACTTTTTGCCAGGAAGATATTCCCGGAGTCTGGAACTGATATCGTCATGACATACCTCATCTTGGCAGACTCCGTCCTCGTCCTCCATCTTCTGTTTATCGGATTCGTCATTTTTGGAGGCTTCCTTGTCCTCCGTACCCCCCGGATTGCGCTCCTCCACATTCCTGCCGCCTGCTGGGGGGCCTATATTGAGTTGTCCGGCAAAATCTGCCCGCTTACACCACTGGAAGTAGAATTTCGCCGTGCTGCAGGGGATAGCGGGTATTCGGAAAGTTTTGTTGAACACTACCTCATCCCCATCATCTACCCCCCAGGCCTCACGCGCGGCATCCAATTCTGGCTGGCCGGTTTGGTTATTGTGATCAACGCCCTGATCTACGGAATCTCTCTCTATCGGAAGAGAAGTCGCCGCGTAGCTTCAAAAAACCACCGCCCCCTAAACAAGCACAGGAGCAGTGACGCACCCAACCACTGAAATTTGATGCCCTCAAAAAATCAATGGCAGGCCCAAAAATCAACCCACGCTCGAAACACCCTCCTGATGGTGATAGTGATGCTCCTCTCCGGCTGCAACCTCCAACACTCGCTCCTCTATTTCCCTAGCTCTACCTTGCCTGCTGAGGAATCACTTACGGCAGCGCACCTTAAACCCTGGCCCTCCCCTTCCCTATCAGAGTACCGAGCCCTTGTCTCTACCAGAGAAACCGCATCCCAAAAAGGCACCATCATAATTTTCCATGGCAATGGCGGCACTGCGATCGACAGGACATTCTACATGGAGACACTGGCCCCTCTAGGGTATCGAGTCATCCTTGCCGAATACCCCAGGTACGGAGGACGCAAGGGCGAATTGGGGGAAAAAGCCTTTGTCACTGACGCTATGGAGACGACACAGCTGGCGTTTGAACAATTCGGTGAGCCGATCTTCCTCCTTGGGGAATCTCTGGGCTGCGGGGTGGCCGCTGCAACGGCCAACCACTCACCCATCCCTATCGAAGGAATTATCCTCATCACTCCGTGGGATACCCTCAGAGCGATCACCCAAGCAAAATTCCCCTTTCTACCGGTCAGGATTTTTCTTACCGACAGCTATGACACCATTGCCAACCTCAAGTCATTTCCCGGAAGAGTCGCGGTGGTTGCTGCTGGACAAGATACGATCATTCCGATTCAACATGCCGACCACTTATATCGCTCGATTACCACCTCCGCCAAAAAGATGTGGCAGATCCAAGCGGCCGGGCATAACGACCTGCTCTTTCATACCAATCAAGCGTGGTGGCGGGTGATTATGGATTTCGTAACCGGCGCCGATCATTAGCTCTGCGCCAAAAGTCGTTACTACAATTCACCTCTCCAACCCCTGATCATCACTGCCCTTTATCTTTTTGCTTTCCTAAAAATATCTTTTTGACATCCTCCATTAAAACTGCCATAACTTATACTAATGACATCAATTACCAATGACATCAAGTGCCAACAACATCAAGCTAAAGTCAATAACACTATCAATTACTCAACGATTCCTGATAGTTATCATCTCACCCTAACAAGAAAAGCTATCCCCCACGGAGAAGCCCCCTATGAAGATTGATCTCGGCCCGATTACCCGCATCGAAGGCCACCTTAATATCCGGACCACCATTGATAATGGCATCGTGGTCGATGCCCAGTGTATGTCCGAAATGTTTCGCGGCTTTGAAATCTTTCTCCAGGGCCGCGACCCGCTCGATGCACAACAAATCACCCAGCGAATCTGCGGAGTGTGTCCCTATGCCCATGCCATTGCCTCCTCCTATGCCCAGGAAAACGCCTATCAAATTCAGGCAACCGCCAATGGCCGGATCATGCACAACCTTATTCAAGGAGCAAACCACCTCTACGACTATCTCCTGCACTTTTATCAACTTTCAGCTCTTGACTTTGTCGACATTACCGCAGTCCTTGACTACACGGGCAAGGATGCGGAGCTGATTACGGTCAAGCAATGGGTGCAGGCAGAACTCTCCCGCAACAAAGCGTTTCCTGCCGCCCCATTCCTCCCTCGCCTCACAGGGCAGTATATTACTGACAAGGAGATCAATATCGGGGCATTAAAACATTATTTAGAGGCAATGGAGCTTCAAAAGAAGGCCAATCGTGCCGCAGCCCTCTTCGGCGGCAAATTCCCCCACTCCACTGCCATCTTCCCAGGCGGCTGCACCCAGGAGCCCCGAATTGATATAATCGCCGCCTACCAATCACTGATCAAGGAAGTGCGAGATTTTATTCACAACAAATACATCCCCGACGTGGTCGCGGTAGCCACCGCCTTCCCGGAATATTGGAAAATCGGAAAAAGCAAGGGCGGCTTTCTCTCCTACGGTCTCTTGCCTTTATCACCCGACCAGAAAGGCCAGAAACTATTTGCGCCAGGGGTGATATTTGACGGCACACTGGAAGCAGTCGACCTGAACAAAATCTCCCAAGACATAAAATATTCCAAATATTCCTCTGCCAGTGGTTTGAATGTTCAGGATTCCACAATCACGCCCGACCCAAAAAAGGATGGCGCCTACTCCTGGAGCAAGGCG
>VMSU01000081.1 GCA_013792005.1 Desulfobulbaceae bacterium | reverse complement strand
GGTCAATCGGTTAAAAAATTGATTTCATTGGTTGGTATCAGCACTCCGAAGACCAACAGTGATTTGAAAAACATGGGATTTACCAAACTTGTCCGGCGTGATAACGGTGTCTACGAAAATGTTACGGCTACCGGCAATGAAAGCCGGATTTGGGATACCAGTAAGCCTGAGACCATGCCGAACTTGAAGGGTAAAATCAGCGATTAGAATGCTCGAGTTGTGAGGGAGTCTCTCATTGTAGGATATGATAAACCCTCCCTTGCAACTGGCGGGACAAAAGTTGTACAGTTTTTTGGTTTAAGGGGAATCGCAGGTGGTGGATCAGGTCGATTGGAATCGTTTGTGGCAGGAGAGTCGTAAAGGGCGCACCTGGCAGGGGAAAACTAAAGAGGACTGGAACCGTCGTGCTGCAGGTTTTGCTCGGCGGAACACGGCCTCTCAGTACGTGACGGACTTTATCAGTCGCCTGAGGCTTCGTTCTGATATGACCGTGCTTGATGTCGGTTCCGGTCCCGGTACCTTGGCGATTCCTGTTGCTCGGCAGGTACGTTCGGTGACGGCGGTAGATTTTTCCTCTGAGATGCTTGAGCAGCTTGGCGCTCGTTCTATCAGTGAAGGGGTGGACAATATCGAGATTGTCCATGGTTCCTGGGAGGACGATTGGTCTGCCTTGGGTCTCGGCGCCTATGATCTTGTCATTGCCTCATGTTCGCTCTCGGTCGATGATTTGGGCAAGGCCCTGATCAAGCTTAACGCCTGTGCCAGGGAGCAGGTGGTAATCGGCGACCGGGTGGGAAGTGGGCCCTTTGACCCCGCCCTCTTTCGCGCCGTCGGCAGAGAGTTCAGTCCCGGACCTGACTATATTTTCACTGTGAATATCCTCTATCAGATGGGGATTCACGCCACTGTCGATTTTATCGATATTCAGGAGCCTAAGGTTTACGACTCTCGGCAGGCGGCAGAGGATTCCTGTTCCTGGATGCTTGATCAGTTGACACTAGAGGAACAAGGTGCATTGACACGCTACCTTGATAACATTCTTATCGAAAACCAAGATGGGTTCTGGTCCATGAAAGAGCAACGGGTAGCGAAATGGGCTGTAATCAGCTTTACCCCTGTGCGTCAGGGAGTTGGTATGGTTTAGCCAGTTTTCCTCGATTAGGGGATTGTGTCGAGCGTTATGACGGCCCAGTGCTGATTGTGACGGTGGGGAGTTAATTTTTTCATTATATTAAGTGGTTATGTGATGACAGGGAGTCAGGGAAATAGCTATGATGTGTTGGTGGTCGGTGCTGGTCATGCCGGGTGCGAAGCCGCCTTGGCTGCGTCGCGTATGGGCTGCCGGACCTTGGTAACGATTATTAACGCCGACGGAATCGGTGCCATGTCCTGTAATCCCGCCATCGGGGGATTGGCCAAGGGCCATCTGGTCAAGGAGATTGATGCCTTGGGTGGGGAGATGGCCAGAAATATTGATGCCACGGCCATCCAGTTCCGGCGGTTGAACACCAGCAAGGGGCCTGCGGTCTGGTCGTCTCGCGCCCAGGCGGACCGTCTCCTGTATCGACTGCGGATGAAATCGGTGCTGGAGAATCAGTCAGGTCTCGAAATTCGTCAAACGGTTATTGATCGGCTGTTGATTCGTAACGGAAAGGTTGCTGGTGTTGTCACCTCCCTGGATGAGGAGATTGAAGCCCGGACAGTGATCATCGCCACTGGGACCTTCTTGAACGGTCTGATCCATATCGGGATGAAGAACTTTCCAGCAGGCCGGATGGGTGACGCCCCCTCGTTGTCGCTGCCTGAGCATCTTCGAGCGCTCGGTTTTGCCATGGGGCGGATGAAGACCGGTACTACTCCGCGTCTGGACGGCACGACGATTGACTATTCAGCATTGGAGGCTCAGCACAGTGACGATCCGCCGTGTCTATTCTCCTTTGCCAGCACCGGAAGTACTATTCTGCCGCAACGACCGTGCTATATCACCTATACCAACCTGCAGACTCACGACATCATTCGGGGTGGGCTTGATCGTTCACCGATGTATGCCGGGGTTATCAAGGGGATTGGGGCTCGGTATTGTCCCTCCATTGAGGACAAGATCTCCCGCTTTCCAGACAAGGAGCGGCATCAGATTTTTTTGGAACCGGAGGGCTTGGATACGGTAGAGGTCTATCCTAACGGGGTGCCTACCAGTCTGCCGCTCGATATTCAGGTCCGGATGATTCAGAGCGTCAAGGGGCTGGAGAATGCCCGGATCATTCGGCCTGGTTATGCTATCGAATATGATTATGTCGATCCTAGGGAGCTGTTTCCTTCCCTTGAGACCAAGCGTCTGCCTGGGCTGTTTTTAGCCGGGCAGATCAACGGAACCTCGGGCTACGAGGAGGCCGCGGCACAGGGGTTGATGGCTGGGATTAATGCGGTGCGTTCCGTGCGTGATGAACCGCCGCTGATCCTGGACCGCTCCCAGGCGTACACCGGAGTTTTGATCGACGATCTCGTCACTCTTGGCACTAAGGAGCCGTATCGGCTCTTTACCTCCCGGGCCGAATATCGATTGCTCCTTCGTGAGGACAACGCTGATCTCAGGCTCTCATCAATTGGCCGTGACTTGGGTCTGGTGGGAGACGAGGCTTTTGCTCGTTTCTGTCGGAAACGGGATGGGATTGGTGATGTCATGGAGTGGCTTACCCGCACTGTGGTGAAGCCAACGGAGGTGATCAATGACCGATTGGCCGCCTTAGGCACTGCCCCCATGCGTCAGCCAGCTACCTTGGTCGAACTTCTGCGGCGACCGGAATTAACCATGGCGCGGTTGCAGGATGTCACCGAAGAGCGGAGGCCGATAGCTGTTGATGTGGCTCGGGAAGTCCAGCTGCAGGTAAAGTACGAAGGCTATATTGTGCGCCAGCAGGAACAAATTGCCCGTTTTCGGAAATTTGAGGATGTCCTCCTGCCGGCAGATTTCGATTATGGTCTGTGCGACGGACTGTCCAATGAGGTTGTGGAGAAGATGACCACGATCAGGCCGCGTTCTTTGGGGCAGGCCTTAAGGATCTCGGGAATTACCCCCGCCGCCATCTCGGTGCTGCAGATTCACCTCAAAAAGAGGGGGTTGATCTGAGTGTTTTATTGTTACAGGTTAACGGTTATCGGTTGGCAAAGTCATTTTCCGTTACCGATAACCGTTAACCGACTACGTGAGTTACGACTTTTTTCCCTGTAATAACGGATTGATTATGCCTTCTCCCTTCACCCTGATTAAACAGTCCAGTCAATGCCCGGCTCGACGCGGCCAGGTCACCACGGCCCATGGCGCCTTCCAGACGCCTGTCTTTATGCCGGTGGGGACCCAAGCCACGGTCAAAGGTATAACCCCTGCAGACCTTACCACCATTGGCGCAGAGATCATCCTTGCCAACACTTATCACCTTTATTTGCGTCCTGGTCACAACCTGATTCGGGAGCTTGGTGGTTTGCACCGTTTCATGGGCTGGAAAGGATCGATCCTCACGGATAGTGGAGGCTTTCAGATTTTCTCATTGAAAGATCTGACCCGGATCACAGAACAAGGCGCGGCTTTCAAGTCTCATCTCGATGGTACCAATCTTTTTCTTAGTCCCGAGGATGCGGTGGCGGTACAAGAGGCGCTGGGTACTGATATTATGATGTGTCTCGATACCTGTATTCCCTATCCCGCAAGCTGGGATGAGGCCATCAAGGCGACAGCCCTTACCGGGCGCTGGGCGCGTCGCTCGCGGGAGGCCCAGGACCGCTCTACCGGTCAGCTGCTTTTTGGTATCATCCAGGGCGGAATGTACTCTGATCTGCGGGCGCAGGCGGTGGCGGAATTGATCGATATCGGTTTCGATGGCTATGCCATGGGCGGCTTAAGTGTCGGGGAACCAAAAGAGTTGATGCATGAAATGACTGAGCATACAGCCGCTCTCATGCCTAAAGATCATCCGATCTACCTGATGGGTGTTGGTACCCCTGAGGATCTGGTGGAAGGGGTCTGGCGCGGAGTTGATATGTTTGATTGCGTTATGCCGACCAGGAATGCCCGCAATGGATTGCTCTTTACTTCGCAGGGTAAGATTGTTATAAAGAACGCGCAATACCAACGGGATGCGCGACCACTGGACGAGTCCTGCTCCTGTTATGTCTGCCGGAATTTTTCCCGGGCCTACCTTCGGCATCTCTACATGGCGAAGGAACTTCTTGCCTGTAACTTGAATACTATCCATAACCTGCACTATTATGTCGGGCTAATGGCTCAGGTCAGGGAAGCATTGGATGAAGATCGGTTTGCTGAGTTCAGGAAGGAGTTTTATGCTCGGCGTCAAGGGGAGTGAGTTTTACCGTCCCTTTTCATTAATTTTTTTGTGGAGATAATCATGTTTGGAACAAGTATCGCTTATGCGGCAGGCCCAGCCGCATCTGGACAGAGTCAACTGATGTCGTTTTTGCCTTTGATTTTGATTTTTGCTGTTTTCTATTTTCTGTTGATCCGGCCGCAGCAGAAGAAGGCCAAAGATCATCAGGATTTTCTGTCCAATATGAAGAAGGGTGATGTCGTGGTTTCAAGTGGCGGCATGATTGGCACTATCACCGGTCTGACGGATACAGTGGTTACCTTGGAGGTGGCCGATAATGTTCGGGTCAAGATTTCACGGCCCTATATTCTGGGAGCGGTTTCCACTGTCAAAGGCGAGGCATGCGCTCCTAAGGGTGGTGGCTGACAGGTGCCGAGAGTGTAAGCTTCATCGGGTATGAAGCAGGGATAAAACAAACGGCGTGACGCTTTTAATTGGCGGCACGCCGTTTGTTTTTGTTTGAGTGGTTTGACTTATGTGGGGCGTGTGGTTGGCAAACGAGAGCGGTAGGATTTTGCTATGAGTGAAACCATGGAAGATGCCCTTTGGCACAAAATTCGTCAGAGTGGTTTTCTGGGGAGTCGCAGGCAAGAGGTCCATTTTTTTGAGACAGTGGACTCGACTAATACCTTGGCATTATCGATGAGCAAGGAGGGGGCTGCCACTGGGACCATTGTGGTCGCCGAGACGCAAACAATGGGCAGGGGACGTTTGGGGAAAACATGGTCTTCACCTGCCGGAACCGGGCTCTATTGCACAATAATTCTGCGACCGAACATTCCTTTGACGCAACTGGCTCGGGTTACGCTTGCAGCAGGGCTTGCGGTTGCTCAGGCAATTGATGAGGTGAGCGGCTTATTTAGTATGATCAAGTGGCCTAATGATGTGCTTCTTGGCGGGAAGAAAGTAGCAGGGATTTTAGCTGAATGTGATCTGACAGGCGGGCTAGGCCCAGCAGTAGCACTTGGCGTTGGGATTAACCTGGGGACATCGCCGGATCAGTTTCCCTCGGAGGTGCGGACACGGGCAACGTCACTTTCTATAGTATGCGGCAGGACTATTGGCAAAGGCTTGATGTTGTCAGTGCTTGTCGATTGTGTTGAGAGGGAGATTGAGCGTGTGGAACACGGTGGTTTTGCAAGGATTTTATCCGATTGGAAGAGAAGAGATGCAACGGCCAAACAGCTTCTTTCCTGGCTCACCACTGATGGGCAAACCATTTGTGGACAGTCGCTCGGCCCTGATAATGAAGGGTGCTTGATAATCAGGGATAAAGCTGGCCGTTGTCATCAGGTAATGTCTGGGGATATTACGCTTGACCCTAGCACACTAAATGACTATTTTCCCTAAGTTCCTCGAAGTGCTTTTCTGAACGTTTCTTGTGGTCGCTCAGGGCATACATGAGTAATCCGATCAGGGGACCGATAGTGATAAATAGGAGAAAATCGAGCCACATAAAGATACCTCCCACGTTGCGTCACATATCTGATACGCAGCGACCTACCAAAACTTGTATCAGGTTGTGCACAGATTTTTTACTCTATCTTTACTGTAACTATATTTCTTTTATTAGTCTAAAGCAAATTATTTTTTCCGCTTGTTACACAAGATGCGGTATGGGTGGAACTCATCGACACAAAATATGCCATATATCCGCAACCATAGGCGCAGGGAGGATTTCGCTGCGTTTAATTTCAAACGGAGTGATTCCGTCACCCTTAACACTAACTGAATAATGCCAATGCAGAAGCTCGTTATGGTGCTTGCCACCACAAATCAAGGTAAGGTCAAAGAGTTCCGGGAGATGCTACAGGACTATCCGATAGAGATCCGCTGTTTGAGTGATTTCGGTCCAATTCCGGAGGTAGACGAAGATGGCGAGACTTTTGATGACAATGCCTATAAAAAGGCCTTATTTACCGCCAAAGTGTTGGGCCTGCCGGCACTATCTGATGACTCTGGTCTGGTAGTTGAAGCCTTGAACGGGGCGCCAGGTGTTCGCTCTGCCCGATACGCAGGGCCTAAGGCCAACGACCAAGAAAATATTAAGAAATTGCTGATGGAACTGAATGGGGAAAAAAATCGCGGCGCAGCGTTCCATTGTGTTGTGTCAATCGCAGTGCCAAGCGGTCCCGCATTGACCTATGAAGGGAGATGCTACGGGGTAATTACGGAAGCTCCGGTTGGTGACGGCGGGTTTGGGTATGATCCGGTTTTTTTCTGCCCCGAGCTGGGAAAGACCTTTGCCGAGGCCTCATCAGAGGAAAAAAACAGGGTGAGCCATCGAGGCAAGGCCTTGGCGGAGATTCGTGATGAGTGTGAGAAAATCGTGGTCTGGCTCAAAGCGAGGCTTACTGAGGCTAAGCCAGAGAAGCCCGATCATCGTCAATTTGAACATAACGACTGGTCGGAAGAGAAGATGGTGTGACCGCCTAGTTTGTTTTTATTCAGTAGGACGCTGTTTGCTGATTACTCAGTTATCTCAAAGTCGATTTCCTGTTGCCGTGTCCTGATCAGATTTAGGCAACGGGTGACCCTGGTGACCCCAGCTTCGTTGCCTTTCTGTTCATAATACATGGCGCCTAGTTCCAGCGAGTCAGCTGCTTCCTGGAGATGTTTTCGTTGTGCCCGTAGGGGTTCTTTTCGCCATCCTTCGATGGCGCTGAGGGCTCCTTGTTCGTTGTCAATTGCCATTTTTCTATCTCAGTCGTTAAAGCCAATCTGATTAATCAGGATCATGAATAGTCGGCGGGTATTTTCTTCAAGGTCTGGGCAATGGAAGCCGGTGGCATAGAAGTCGGGATTAATGTCTTCGCTGCACCAGCTACTGGTGGCAGTGAAGTGGACCTCCCGTTCAGGGCAATATTCTTCCGGCATGACCATTCGGAGTGAAAATTTTTGGCCAGGGGCTATCTCTTCCTTGCTGATCAGTTTCATGCCTTTCACCGTGAGGTCAACCAGATGGCCCAGGAGTTTACCTGTGGTCTGGTCAAACACCTCAAGATAATAGATGATGTGCCGTCTTTTCATATGTCGATGGTTGTTATCTTGTGCCACTGTCGTCATATCTTCTCTCCTCTGTCAAGGCTTAGTAATTCTGTCCACCATAAACTGAACAACGTCTTCAATCGTCATTGTCGACGAGTCGATGATCACAGCATCGTCGGCTGGTTTGAGGGGAGCCAGGCTCCGCCTGCTGTCGTCGTGATCCCGTTGTTTGATCTGCTCTAAAATCTCGTTACCATTTGCTTCCAGACCTTTCTCGTGGAGTTGTGCGGTCCTGCGGCGGGCTCTCTCGTCGGCGGTTGCTGAGAGGAAAAATTTATGTTTTGCTGTGGGGAATACCACTGTGCCCATGTCTCGGCCTTCGGCGACCACGGCTTGTTTTGCACCGAGTGCCTTTTGCAGTGAGGTCAGGTTTTGACGGACCTCACCAAGGGCTGAAACTTTTGAGGCCATCATTCCCATGTCTGCGGTACGGATGGCATCCGAGACATCTTCGCCGTTCATGATAACCTGGGATTCGATCACACCGGGAAGCATTTGCAGGTCAATGTTCGCCATCAGTTGTTTGACAGCATCCGTGTCGGTAAGATCCAAGCCTTGACGGGAGGCGGCAAGACCAACAGCACGGTACATGGCTCCGGTATCCAGAAAGGTGATCCCGAGGCGTTGGGCCAGGAGGCGGCTGATTGTGCTCTTTCCGGAACCGGAGGGGCCATCAATGGTAATAATTTGTGATAGGGGTGACATTAGTTCAGTTCGGCCAAGGTGTCGGTTATTGCCCGTAACAGGCGCTCGTTTTCTGTCGCGGTACCTACAGTGATGCGGATAAATGTCGGTAAGGCATAGGCCGACATCGGTCTGACGATCACCCCTTTTTGGAGCAGCGCTTGGTAGAAATTCTTGCTATCCCGATGGAGATCGACCAGAAAAAAATTGGTGTGTGTGGGTAGAGGGGAAAGTCCTATCGTCGATAACCGTTCCGTGAGCCAGGAGATACCGTTTCTGGTCATGGCCAAGGTGTTGTCGTAATGTTCTGTATCTTTCAAGGCCGCGATGGCTCCGACCTGGGCCAGGCTGTTGACGTTGAAGGGCCCTCTTACTCGGTGGAGGCAATCAGCGATCTGAGGTGGCATGAGTCCGTATCCAACTCGCAATCCGGCTAAGCCGTAAGCCTTGGAAAAGGTCCGTAGACCGACAACGGGCTGGTCGCCATTGAGATAAGTCCGAATATCAATGCGTTGAGATGGATCGGTGAAATCGATGTAGGCTTCGTCAAGCACGGTTACAACATGGTCTGGCACCTGACTTAGGAATGCTTCAAACTCTTTTTTGCCAAAAATGGTTCCGGTGGGGTTGTTGGGGTTGTCGAGAAAAATCAATCGAGTTCGGTCTGTGATCTGCTCTAGAATTGACTTTAAATCATGCCGCATGCCATCCAGAGGGACTATTCGGTTGATCCCGCCCTGGGCTTGAGCAACTTTGGGGTAGACCAGAAAAGAGGGTTTTGACGAGATAACCTCATCTCCAGGCATCACCAGGGCTGCCGCCAGCAAGGCGATGATTTCGTCTGAGCCGTTGCCGAAGACGATCTGCTCCGGTTGGACACCAAGGTTGTTGGCCAGGGCTTGGCCGAGATAATAACAGCTGCCGTCCGGGTAGCGATGCAGGTTGGTCAAAGCGGCGCTGATTGCCTGGACAGCTTTAGGAGAAGGTCCCAGCGAGTTCTCGTTGGAGGCCATCTTGATCGAGCCGGTAATTCCATACTCCCGTTCCAGCTCCTCTAATGGCTTGCCAGGGGGATAAGGAACGAGATGTTTGATATGATCAGGGATGGTCAGTTTCATTTCGTCCCTCCTGACAATGGGGGACGGCGTTCGCTTACTCCGAGAGATTGCTCAAGTGCATGGGCGAGGGAGAGAAGAGTATCCTCGCGGAAATGCGGGCCTTGGATCTGAAAACCGATGGGCAGGCCAGTTGAGCTGAAGCCGCAAGGGATGGAGATGGCTGGGAGGCCGGCCAGATTGGTGCAGATGGTCATGGCATCGGAGAGGTAGACGGAGAGCGGATCGTCCGCTTTTTCTCCTAAACGCCACGCTGGCGCCGGGGTGACGGGTGAGACTAAGGCATCGCAGGCGGAAAAAGCCTTGGCATAGTCCTCGGTAATCAGCGTTCTTACTTGGGATGCTTTCTTGTAATAGGCATCGTAATAGCCAGAGGAGAGCGCATAGGTCCCGATGATGATCCTTCTTTTGACCTCAGCGCCAAACCCTTGTGATCTCGTTGTCTTGTACATCGCGAGCAGAGAGTCGGCATTCAGATTGCGGAACCCGTATTTGACGCCGTCATATCGTGCCAGGTTGGAACTGGCCTCAGCCGGGGCGATGATATAATAGGCAGCGACCCCGTATTCGGTGTGAGGCAGCGAAACGTCGACGATTTCTACGCCGGTCTGGCGCAGGGCGTTAATGGCGTTGTCCACGGCAGCTCGTACTTCGGGGTCAAGTCCTTCGCCGAAATATTCCCGTGGGATACCGATTTTCATTCCTCGAATATTTTTGCCAAGAGCGCTGGTAAAGTCGGGAACAGGCTCCTTGACCGAGGTGGAATCCCGAGGGTCGTGCCCGGCAATGCCGTTCAGCATGATGGCGCAATCTCGGACATCCTTGGTCAGAGGGCCGATTTGGTCGAGAGAGGAGGCAAAGGCCAGGAGTCCAAAACGTGAAATTCGTCCGTAGGTAGGCTTCATGCCAACCACTCCGCAGTGGGAGGCTGGTTGACGTACTGATCCGCCGGTATCAGAGCCTAGTGAGGCAATGCACTCTCCTGCTGCGACGGCAGCGGCGGAACCACCGCTGGATCCGCCGCAGATGTGATTTGTGTCCCAAGGGTTTTTGGGAGTCCCGTAGGCGCAGTTCTCGTTGGCTGAGCCCATGGCGAATTCGTCCATGCTGACCTTGCCGAGCATCACCGCGCCTTGTTCCTGGAGTTTGGTGATGACAGTGGCGTCATAGGGAGGAATAAACGGTTCAAGAATCTTGGAACCGCAGGTGGTTCTTATTCCTTTGGTGCAGATGACATCTTTGATAGTTAATGGAATGCCGCATAAGGGGCCGCCTTCGCCACGGGCAAGCATTGCGTCGGCGGCCTGAGCCTGGGCTTGGGCCAGTTCGCGGCTTTCGGTGATGAAGGCCCCAACTTGGGGCTCGACCTGATCGATTCGGGACAGGACGTGGTTGGTCAGCTCAAGGGCCGATAGTTGTCGATTTCGGAGCAGGGTGTGGAGCTGATGGATGGGTTGATCATATAATTGCATTGTATCCTCTTGCACACGAGGCAGTGTCCCCTCGAACTCGGTGCCGCTGAAAAGAAAGGTTTGTTGTTAGTGATGGAAAAGGGTTTTTATCCGATGATCTTGGGCACTACGAAGGCTTCGCCGTTTTGCAGAGGGCCATTTTTGAGGGCTTCGGACTGGGGCAGTGAAGGGATGACCACATCGTCCCGGAAGGCATTGGAGAGGGCTAGGGCGTGGAATGTCGGTTTGACGGCCTCGGTGTTCAGCTCGTTAAGCTTGTTGATGTAGGTTAAGATGGACCCGACCTGTTCAGCCAGAGGGGTGATCTCGTTCGGAGCAAGTTCTAAACGGGCAAGGTGGGCGACCTTGATGATTTCTTTAGCAGTGATTTGCATGGTGCAAGTACCTTTTTTGTTGTGTTCTTGAGACAATTGCTAAGTAAAAAAAATTAGTAACTGCTCAGGTTGTTGGTTCACGGTTGACGGCGATTGGGTCCTGCCAATGGCTGAGGACACACTGACATTGAGTATCATTCGATGATTTATGACTAACCATGATT
>VMSU01000080.1 GCA_013792005.1 Desulfobulbaceae bacterium | reverse complement strand
ACTTCTGACTTCTTGGTAAGAATATCAGCGCTCGCCTTTTTCCCTTCAAGGATATCAGCTAAATTGTTAATTACACTATTTTCCAGACTATCTAGCTCGTCATTCAAATCCTTATTGAGACGAACGATCTCAAACTCTTCGATGGCAAGGGAGCGATCATCTTTTTCAACACCCTTACGCGAAAAAACCTTAGCGTCAATGACTACACCTTCAATCCCTGGTGGGACTCTCAGTGAAGTATCCTTTACATCGCCGGCCTTCTCACCGAATATTGCTCGCAATAGTTTTTCTTCGGGCGATAATTGGGTTTCACCCTTTGGTGTGACCTTACCGACTAAGGTGTCACCAGCTTTAATCACGGCACCAATCCTGACAATTCCTGATTCATCGAGATTCCGAAGTGCTTCCTCGCCGACATTAGGGATATCACGGGTTATCTCTTCCTTCCCCAATTTGGTATCACGGGCAACGGTTTCAAACACCTCAATGTGAATAGATGTGTAGGTATCTTCCTTAAGAAGTCTCTCACTAATCAGAATTGAATCCTCAAAGTTGTACCCGCGCCACGGCATGAAAGCCATGGTGACATTCTTACCAAGAGCCAATTCACCCATTTCTGTGGCCGGACCATCTGCCAAGACCTCACCCTTTATCACCTTCTGCCCTGGCAAAACCAATGGACGCTGAGTGAAACAGGTATTTTGGTTTGATTTTCTATACTTATCGAGACGATAGATACCGACTCCGGCCGTGAAACCATCAGTTCCAGGTTGATCATAACGAATGACCACCCGATTAGCATCAACCTCCTCGATTACTCCATCACCAGCAGCAAGCAGGCACACCCCGGAATCTTGAGCAACAGTTTTTTCCAAACCAGTACCAACCAATGGTGCGGCGGTACGCAATAATGGAACACCCTGACGTTGCATGTTTGAACCCATCAAGGCCCGGTTAGCATCGTCATTTTCAAGAAAAGGGATTAATGAAGTCGCGACACTGACCAGCTGATTAGGGGATACATCAATATGAGTAATGTCATCCGCCTTGACATTAACAACCTCTCCATCCATTCGAGCGATCAGCATGTCATGAACAATCCGTCCATTTTCGTCCAATTCTGCCTGAGCTGGCGCTATCACCATAGTATGCTCAGCAATGGCATTGTAATACGTTACGTCATTGGTAATCGTTCGATTGTCAACCCGACGATACGGGGTTTCAATAAATCCAAACTCATTAACATGGGCATACGCCGCCAGAGAAACTATCAGACCAATATTCGGTCCTTCAGGAGTTTCTACAGGACAAATCCGACCATAGTGTGTGGGATGAACATCGCGGACTTCAAAACCTGCCCGCTCCCTGGAAAGACCTCCAGGTCCAAGCGCACTTAAACGCCGCTTATGAGTAACCTCAGACAGTGGATTGGTCTGATCCATAAACTGAGATAACTGACTGGTTCCAAAAAATTCTTTGATTGCAGAGGTGATAGGCTTAGGATTAATGAGATCATGTGGCATCAAGGTCTCCACTTCCTGCAAGCTCATCCGCTCTTTAATGGCTCTTTCCATGCGAACCAAACCAACTCGATACTGATTTTCCACCAGTTCGCCAATAGTACGAACCCGACGATTACCAAGATGGTCAATGTCATCAACCGGACCTTGAGCATCTTTCAAACGCACGAGATAACGAATTGACAAAATAATATCTTCTTTTGTCAGTGTCCGAATACTAATATCTGTATTCAAGCCCAGCTTAGCGTTAATTTTAAAGCGCCCTACTTCCGACAAATCATATGTGTCCGGGTTAAAAAAGAGTCCATCGAAGAAATTCATTGCCACATCAATGGTTGGAGGGCTACTCGGCCTTAATCGTCGATAGATCTCAATGAGCGCCTCTTCCGGAGTATTTACCTTATCCATCGACATGGTCTTTCGGAAAGAGTCCGTATACTTGATCCCATCAATAAACAGAGTAACAAATGACTCAACCCCAGCAGATGAAATGGATTCCAATGTCCCTTCGCTAATCTCCGCATTACAAGGGACAATCACCTCGCCAGTTGCATGATTAACGATATCTTGAGCAACGATCTGCCCAACCAAAGTGGCTGGATCAATCTCAATCCGTTCAAATCCAGACTCGACTATCTTTTTAGCCAGTGATTTGCTTATCTTCCGGTTATGTTTGACCAAAAGCTCACCCGTTACCGGGTGAACAATATCGTGCGGCGCACGCTGGCCAACAGACAACTCCTCGCTGAAGGCCTTAAACATCTTTCCTTCAGCAAGCATGATTTTTTCTGTGGGATAAAAAAAACAGAGAAGGTCATCGGCGCTTTGACCTAACGCCTTGAGAAGGGTAGTCACTGGAAATTTACGGCGTCTGTCTATGCGAACATAAAGCACATCCTTGGCGTCAAACTCCAGATCAATCCAAGACCCTCGAACTGGAATAATCCTCGCTGAGTATAGTAATTTGCCCAATGAATGGTTCTTACCATCGTCGTGAGCATAGAAAAGACCGGGTGATCGTTGCAACTGGCTGACAATAACTCTCTCCGTGCCATTAACAACAAATACTCCTGCCTTAGTCATAAGAGGCAGACTGCCAAGGTACACTGACTGTTCCTTGATATCACGGATACTCTTCACTTCGGTATCAGGATCAACGTCAAAGGTGATCAAGCGCACTGTAATTTTTATAGGGACCTCAAAGGTCATCCCGCGCTCAATGCACTCTTCAACAGTATATTTGGGCTCGCCAAAAGTATAACGAACATACTCAAGCGAACATGCCCCATTAAAATCTTCAATCGGGAAGATGTTCTTAAATATCCCCTGGAGGCCAATATCCGCTCGATCATCGGGATCTACATCTATTTGCAGGAATTTATCATATGACAGCTGCTGCATCTCGATAAGATGCGGTTTTTCAATAGCCTCACCAATCTTGGCAAAACTCTTTCTAACTCTTTTCATCATCTTCATCACAGACCTGCCCTCGCCATTTGCCAACAATAGAGCCAGTACAACGCTTCACAAACCATTAATCTTTCGGGATACTTTATTTTTGGTTATGTTTTTGGTGTAACTGGCCAGAAATATTATGCAAAAACGCACTAAAACGTTACGGGAGACCGCAACGTTTTAGTGCTGTAAAGATGTGGATTCAACCCTGAATCAAGTTGGTATCCACATAATAAATTACTTGATTTCGATAACGCCGCCTGCTGCTTCGATCTTGGCTTTGATATCAGCAGCTTCTTCCTTGCTAACACCTTCCTTAACCGGTGAAGGAGCGCCTTCAACCAAATCTTTTGCTTCTTTAAGACCAAGGGAAGTAATAGCACGAACTTCCTTAATAACTTGAATCTTCTTTTCTCCACCAGAGACCAAGATGACATCAAACTCGGTCTTCTCTTCAACTGGTGCGGCAGCAGCAGCAGGACCAGCAGCGGCAACAGCAACAGGAGCAGCTGCACTGACACCGAATTTTTCTTCCATTTCCTTGATCATCTCAGAGAGCTCAAGAACAGTCATATTAGCAATAAAATCAATAACATCTTGTTTCGTTACAGCCATGGTATTACCTCCAAAAATATCCAAATAACGCCGTATAATTACGGCAACATAAAATAAAGTTGTTGTTACTGCTCTTTCTGATCCTTTACTGCCTGAAGGACGTAAACAAATTTCTGCGGTATTGCATTAAGTACGCGAACAAAACCAGTCGGTACGGCCTGCATGACAGAAAGAAGTTGTCCGAGAAGGACTTCTTTGCTCGGAAGTGTTGATAATGCACTCAAGTCCTCAAACGTCAATACCTTCCCTTCCAGAACAGCACTCCTGATAGCAAGTTTGGAGTGAGTCTTAGCAAAGTCGATCAAAACTTTAGCTGGTGCAACAGGATCACCATAAGCAAGAGACAACGCTGTTGTTCCCTTAAAATGATCATTCAAGGACTCAAACGGCGTGCTCTGGCTCGCTTTACGTAACAATGTGTTTTTTGCTACTTTGACTTCAGAATCACACTTTTTCAAAGCTATGCGCAACTCTTCAAATTCAGTTACAGTCAGACCTCGATAATCGCTGACAACAGCGATCGATGCTTTGGCAAACTTGTCAGATAACTCTTGT
>VMSU01000079.1 GCA_013792005.1 Desulfobulbaceae bacterium | reverse complement strand
CGGTAAGGAAAAATAACCACCAGGGACTTATCCAGCTTTGCAGGGTTAGCCCTTTCGAGGCAATGGATGAAACAAGTTGCTCGAATAAGACACGGGATCCAGAGTCGGTATTGTTAAGATCCACCAAAGGTAATGAAGATGGTAACCAAGCATAGTGGAATAACCCCGCAGATCATCTGTGTGAGCAGTGGCAAGGGTGGGGTAGGAAAGACGTCGATCACGGTGAATGTGGCCGTGGCTCTGTCCAAGGCCGGGAAACGGGTGCTGGTGGTGGATGGTGATCTCGGGTTGGCCAATGTTGATATCGTCCTCGGACTGTCTGTCAAACACACCTTACGTGAAACGGTTGAGGAAGGTGTGTCGGTGAACAGAATTCTGGTGGAGATTTCCCCCGGATTTTTTGTTTTGCCGGCCAGTTCCGGTGTGCCGGAAATGGCCAGCCTCTCCTCAGAGGAACAAACTTTTCTTACTAACGCCCTAGAGCAGATCATCGATGATTTTGATTATGTCTTGATTGATTGCGCTGCCGGTATCGGGGAGTCGGTTTTGTGGTTCAATCGGTGGGCCGATCATAATGCTGTTGTTCTGGCACCTGATCCGACCTCAATGACCGATGCGTATGCCTTGATGAAAATTATGGCCACCCATTATGAGAGGCGACAATTCCATCTGATCATTAATAATGTCAAGAGCCAGAAAGAGGGGGATGAGGTCTTCAAGAGCATGGCCGCAGTCCTGAAAAATTTCTTAAAGATTGACCCTGAACTCTTGGGCGTTATCCCTTCCGATTCGGCGGTATCTAAGGCTATTCGTGCTCAAACCCCCTTTCTGATGGGTGCTCCTGAGGCGAGAGCCAGCAAGGCGGTGCAGGCACTCACCCAGCGAATTGTTTCTTGTTTTTAAATTTTCTTAACACTAACCCTACAATGAGCCGCTTATGTTCGTAATTTCAAATTTTCTTAATGCTTTGGCCACCCTGATTGATTTTGTCCTGTCTGCATATATGTGGGTGATCATCGGGAGGGCCATTATCTCCTGGGTTAATGCAGATCCCTATAATCCTATCGTTCGATTCCTCTATGATGTGACAGATCCTCTTCTTTCCCGAATCCGGCGGGTGGTGCCGGTGGTGGCTGGGGGTATTGATTTGTCGCCGATGGTTTTGATCTTGGCGATAATTTTTTTGCAGAGTTTTTTGGTTCCCACTTTAAAACATATGGCGGTAGGTTTCGGATGATGGTAGGGAGCACATAAGGGAGTTCTGGACCTAATAATCACTAACATTTCAGTTCATAGGTGAAGATGGGGCGTCAGTTCTGAGCTTGAGCCATTCACAAGAGCTGTTTAATTGATATTCGTTACCAAGGAAGGAGTTTAATTATGACACTGACACCGGAAGATATTCAGTCCAAACAATTTCATGTTCGTTTTCGCGGCTTTGATGTTGAAGAGGTTGATGGGTTTTTGGAGCAGGTTGCTGAGAATTTTTTGATGTTGAATGAAGAAAACCGGACACTGAAGACCAAGATTGAGTCTATGACTCAGGATCTGGAAGTTTTCAAGCAGGATGAGAGTTCATTCAAGAATGCCATCTTGTCGGCCCAGAAGGTGGCCGATGAAATGAAGAAAAAGAGCCGTAACGATGCTAATCGGATGTTAACGCAGGCCCATGCTGAAGTTACTCAATTGAAAGATGAGGCAAACCGTGAGATCGCGGCTCTTGAGTCAAAGGTTGATCAGCTTAAAGGGATGGAGTCTCGGCTTATTACTGATCTGCGCGGGGTGCTCAATGATTACCTCACTCAGTTGGAAAGCCAGGTCATCTCTGTGTCGTCGGGAGCTGCTCAGCCGTCTCCGACTGTTGAAGTTAAGCAGCCTGTTCCTGCTCGGAAGCAGGAAGCCGAGCCGCCACTCTATGAAAAGATTACGGTAGAAGATGTCGAGGACTCTTGGTTGTCACAGGCTGAGGCAGATTTAGAGTCTGATGAGGATGATCGGACTGCTTCGCGGCTTTCTGGCCCTGCCATCGGCGGGCTTGATCTTGAGGACGAGGGGCCGAGTGTTACTATTCCGGATATGGACGATGATGTCATGTTTACTCTGGATGACCCTCTGGATGTTGAGGTTGGGCGGCGTAGGCGGTAGTAGGATTTTCGCCCTGTGCTACCAGCCTTAATCGTGGATGGTTGTGTGGAGGCTGATGGAGATGGCGGGATCTTGGTGCGGGTTCATGCTCAACCCCGGGCAGCGAGAAATGCCTTTGCCGGGGTCCATGACGGGGCTCTTAAGTTCAGGGTTACGGTACCTCCGGTTGAGGGAAAGGCTAATGCCTTGATTGCCGAAGTTATGGCCAAGATGTTTCGGGTGTCTAAGTCGTCTGTTTCGTTGGTCAGCGGTTCCCAGAGTAAGCACAAACGGTTCCGGGTGGTGGGAGTTACTCTGCCTGACGCTTTGGAAATTATTGCTGGGGCTGGGATTTGAATGGAGAATTTCTCCTGAATAGCCGGTGCTGGTGTCTCGTCGTTATCCCCCTCCTTGTGTTTCCCCCTTCTTATGCCGTGGACCCCATATTATCGTGGGTGGCTGATATTGACTCCCATCTCGTAATATTTTTTGATAACCTCGATGGGGAGTTGGCTGTGCCAGTGTCCTGTAATTAAGGCGGTCAGCCAGAATCCGAGAAATAAGGCCATAACCAGGGCAGGAAGCAGATAGGGTGGTGTCTGTCGCTCGATTATTTTCACATCGAGACAGTCCTTGGGCGGGCAGACGGCCACGCATTCAAGGCAGCCGATGCACTCAGGGCTGCGCATCGTAGTTTTATTGGTAAGTGGGATCGCTGCCGGGCAATTTCGTTCGCATTTCTTGCAATCAATGCAGGTTGCTTCATCTCGTTTGACTTGAAAGGGACTGGCAAGGGCTAGTAAACCGAGCAGGGCGCCATAAGGGCAGAAATAGCGGCACCAAGGGTTGCGGAGGAAGAATGAGAGGATCAGTAGGCCGAGCATGATCCCGCCGGCCAAACGGCTTGGGGCGAGGAAGAAATAGAGCATTTTGATGTCGACGATCATGTTGTAGGGTGATCGCATAAACCCCTCGATTGCTTGGATATTCATCTTCCAGAGGATCAGGTAGCCAAAGAAGCCAAGGAGCAGGTATTTGAGTGACAGGAGAGGGATGTCAAGCCATATGGGCATCTTGATGCCAAGTTTAAACCGGCGTCCTGTTGTTTCGGCCAGGTTGGAAACAAAACCTACCGGGCAGATCCATCCGCAAAATCCTTTTCTGAGCAGCAGGGATAAGGTCAGTGCCGCAAGAAAGAGAGTGAGTCCTGCGGGATGGATTGGGTCATACTCACCGGTCAGCGCCAGGCGTTTAAGAGAAACCAGACCGCTGATTGGCAGGAACCCTTCCACGGAGGGAGGTCTCGCGACATATATGGTGGAGGAGCCTTTGGCCCATTGATAGAATTGATAGAGTTTCCAGCCGCTGTATAGGCAGAAAATGGTGAAGGATGCTTGAATTGCTTGGCGGAAAAGAGGAAGTTGTCTTCGAGTCATATTTTTGAAGTTGTCAGAAGCAGAGGTTTACGTGGTACAGGATTATGAGTGAGTCAGTGACTGTTAGTCATGAATAGGGTGCTGGAACTATAAATCAGGAATAAAAGTTTGGCACTTCAACTGGCGGATAGCCTAGATTTTACAGAATTTCACATGAAAAACATCGTCGTTTTGATAACAGGGATCTTGTCTTTAATGTACCTTTTTAATTTTGGCTCAGGATTTCTTGAGTTGATTCCCGACAATATTCCTTTTGTTGGTAATATGGATGAAGCAACAGCTATGGTGTTACTCTTAAATTGCTTGCGTTATTTTGGCATCAATTTGTTTGATATCTTTGAGAGAAAAAGTTGAGTTGAGTGTTGATGAGATAAGTCCTTTCGAAAAGCCTGCATCTTGCGATTGCAGGGGGGCTTTGATAGTGGTGGGCTTGTTTTTTTGACTACTTTCTCTATCTGTTCCACTTACTTCAGCCCTGGACGATTAGATGTTTTGTGCTTCTTTTTTTACCATCATTACCTGGCTTGGCTCACTGTATTTGCTCCTGCCTCTGCTTGCGATCTTCTCGATTGTTCTGCTCAGGGCAGGGAAGGTACGTGAAGCGTTGTGGTTGGGGTCGAGTCTTTTGGTGACAGTGATTGTGGCCCATGTGATCAAGTTAATCTTTCGCAGACCAAGGCCGGACTCCCCCGATCTTTTGGTTCCGATGCCTTCAGACTGGTCGTTTCCCAGCGCCCATACTGCCCAGGCTACAGCCTTCTTTTTGGTTGTTACTATTGTTGCTGTCCGCTTGCTGCCATCGGCATGGGCTGTGATCTGTGCCATTGTCTGTGGGCTGATCATTGTCTGTGTCGGTTGGTCGCGGGTCTACCTGCAGGTCCATTATCTGTCTGATGTGGTAGCAGGTTGCGCCCTGGCTATTATTCTCGTTGCCGTAGTTCACGCGCTCCTTCCTTAT
>VMSU01000078.1 GCA_013792005.1 Desulfobulbaceae bacterium | reverse complement strand
CCGGTAAGCAAGAAATAGCCGTGACCAAACTTGATAATCTCGCAAAAAATCACGGGATGGCTAAGCAAAAGGGCCGATATACAAGGCGCAGGGTGTTTTTGTGAATGAGGCCACACATATGGTGTGCCGAATGAGCAAAAATATGCTGCAACGCAGTAGATCGGACTTTTTGCGACGCCATCAAACTTAAATTGGTTTTGCCGAATTAGATAGTCCTAGAAGCAAAGCCTGTGTCAACTAATCCCCTCCAGCCTAGGGGATTAGTTGACCTCTTCGACACACTGGTTGTTCACCCACCCCCCTAGCGCAGCAATCTCTCTTTGATCTCTACGGGCAGATTGGAGTTCACAATCCATTGGGCTGCCTGAGCCGGATCCACACCCTTCCACTGAGCAGCGACCAACTCGTAATAGCCACTCTGCAACCCGGCATCCCTGACCCCTCCGACCCAATTGACAGCAGCGACAGGATCAATGTTTGCCCACGACCGCAGCACACCCGTGACGGCCTGACTTTTCGCATGATCGGCAGGCAGGCTGGCAACGTAGTCCATGGCTGCAACCGGATCTTGCCGAGCCCACTGGGAGGTAGTGGTAAACAAAGCCTGCTCCCTAACCTGAGGATTGCTCAACTTCTCAACCCACTGTGTTGCCGCCACCGGATCCTGCCGAGACCAGACTGATCCGATCTCGCCAAGGATGTTCTCTCGTGACTCCGGGGCAGCTGTCTTCGAAACCCAATCAATCGCCGAGGCAGGATCGGTCTTCGCCCACAGCCTGGCAACGGCATTAATAGTCTGTTCCTTGGTGGCGCCCGCCGACAAACGGTCAACCCAACTCGTGGCTGCAGCCATATCTTTTACCGCCCAAAGCTGTACCGCAGCCGACATAACTTCGCTCTGCGAACGTTGGTCATCGAACTGCACCGCCCACTGGGCCGCAGCCATCGGATCATTCTGGGCCAAGGCCCGACCAACCCTAACCAAAAGATCGTTGCGAAGCGCCGGATCGGCAACTTGTGCTGTCCACTGATAAGCCCCGTTAAGATCCTTGGCTGCCCAACTATACACAATCTCATTATAGGCCAGTCTGGTCATGTTCGGCTGAGGCAAGGTTGCAGCCCACTGTAACGCGGACTGAGGATCAATCCCGCCCCACACGTTGCCGATCATGCCTGCGTTATCAATAGTCAATTGCGAGATCCCGGCCTGAGCAAGCAATTGAGCCGCGGCTGCCGGATTCTTATTTCCCAGCATCCCCACAATCACCTCTCTGGCAAAGACCGCCTGATCATCGTATTGGCCAAGAGTGGCCAGGGTCTGGACTGCAAGCTCCACGTTCATTTGCTGGCCCAGGTCCTTGCCCAAAACACGCAAAGCAGTCTGTCGTTCTTTGGCATCAACAATAGCGCCGATACGTTCCAGTTCAAAGCGCAACTCCTCCTGAATCATCGGCTGCCCCGCCCCCACCTCCTTGCCGCTGACAGACGCTTCTCCACCCACAACCGGTACCTCAAGAGGCTGACCAGGATTTGCGGGTCCAACAGAGACAGGGTCGCCCTCCTGGGCCTCCCCGCCGTGAGGGACATACTCTTCTTCAGGAGCTGGTGTTCGCATCCCAGCAAGCTTGCCAAGTGGTTTCCTTACCGGTTTTCTTAACCCCGGCCTCCTCCCGTCGTGAGCATCTGATGTTTCAGTAGCCCCTTTCTCCGCCACATTGCTCTTGACCTTGGCGGCGCTGCCGCCTTTGTTCCCAGAGTCTCCATCAAAGAAACCAAATTGCCATGCCCCTAGAGCAATGGCCAACACAACCAAAAGGGTATTTACAAGCTTATGCGTGCCCATGACCTTCGAGAATCTCCCTTACCGAGGAAAGCGCCATCGCCGGAGTAATTGCCTGCAGACACACATTATCCACACAGGAAGTCTTGCGATGGTTGGCTGCTGAAACGCACGGTGAACAGGCAAGATTAGCATACAAACAATGGACATTCCCAAGCGATCCATACAATTTCGGGGTCTCGGGACCATAGAGAACAATAGTGGGCATTCTGGTAATCGCCGAGAAATGCCCAGGGCCTGAATCATTGGTCACCATCAAGGCCGCAAGGGTATAAAGCGCGGGTAACTCCTCGACAATCAAATGACCGGTCAGATTGACGCACCGCTCATGACTGATAGCCGCAACCAGGGCTTCGGCCCCGGGCAGCTCAGAAGGCGCCCCGGTAATCAGGACCAAAATATCTGGGTAGCGACTTACAATTTCGCTGATCAGGTGATGATAATTCTCCGGCGACCAGCGCCGCTGAGGCAGCAACTCGCTCGAATTAGGATTAATCAGAACCAAACGATGCGCTGTTTCGTCATAGTGAGGCGCAACCATCTTGATCTTGTCCCGCATGGCGGCAAGAGCAGGGAGTCCAGGTTTTACCACCGGCAGCACAATCTCCGAGTCTGGCACCTCCTTCTTGGAAAAAGGGAGTTCAGGCTTGGCGGCAGCCAAGGCATTGATCAGGGAGACAAAATTTTTGGCGATATGAATATGAGGATTATAGGCGACACGACAGGTCAACAATTCGCCCCGATAAAGACCTTCATCGTGAAAGGCATAGAACCCTGCCCGGTTCACCGCCCCGCTCAGCCACGAAAGCAGGGTAGAAAACCGGGAGAAGAGTTCGAGATCGACCACGGTATCAATCCGGTTGCGGACACACCAAAAACGAAATCTGACCACATCTGTCAGTATCGACCCCAGAGAGGTTTGGTCAATAGTAAAAATATTAGCATCAGGGATGGTCTGGAGCAGAGTGAGACTAGGACGATTCTTGGTGAAAATAACAAAAAAAAGCTCGGCCAGGAAATGATCGCGGGCCTTTCTCATGGCCGGGTCGGCAAGGATCGTACTCCCCATCTCGGACAACTCGATAAAGAGTATCCGCTTGGGCCTCTGCCCCTGAGGTCGAAAAAGAATCTGCCAAACCGTCAGCAGCAGAGTGACCATAAAGGTAATCGGCACCCCAAAATACCGATCAATATTTCGCATCTGGTCAGGAGTCATGGCAGATATCAGCGGGGAGTTCCAATTCGTTCCAGCATGTCGTTCAAAGTTCTGCTTTTTCCCGGAGCGATACGGATGGCGGAATCAGCAGCCTCCTTGGCCTTAACAGGCTCTCCCTGACTCATGAATGCCTTGGCCAGACCCAGGTAGGCATCCAAAGATCCTGGCGCAACTCCGAGAGCTTGCTGAAAAGCGCTAATGGCATCAGTCACCCGGCCATCACGAAGAAGGGCGCCGCCATAACCAACAAAGGCGCCAGCCAATTCATTTTTTGCCTGAGGAGAGGAGGGGTTCAGAGCAAGTCCCTCGCGAAGATGCTCGATCGCAGGCAGAAACTCACCTTTTTTCAGATCCCCCACCGCGGTGGACAGAAGGGCGTCAAAGAGGATGGAGCCAATCTCCTTCTGTGTCTCTGCCGGGGCCAAGCGGTAAGCGGTCCGTAACGGCTGAACGGCGTCACCCCACCGGCCAAGGCTCAGATACGAACGGCCAAGATAAAGATAGGCCTGATCAAACTCAGGATCAAGTTCCGTGGCCTTCAAAAAATGAGGCACAGCCTGATCATACACCCCCCGGTTGAAAAGGGTAAGGCCTGCATCAAACTCGCCTTTGGCGCCGGAGAACAGTGACATCCCCGCGCAGGAGACCGTAAACAGAGCGACAACAAAATAGAATAGAGCACGTTTCATGCTGCGCATTACAATCTCCTTGATCTGATTGAGATGATGAGGATTAATGCCCAAGACGCAGCAACCCTCCTTACGACTCGGTTCCTCCCCAAAAAAATATCTTATCTTCTAACCGCCAGGAAATCAATGACCAGACAATCAGGCCTAACTGAAAACAACCTAGTTCTATACTCCTTTGTAAACGTTCAGCAGCACTGTGACGTTTACAATTCCGGGGTTACCTGTAGTTTCGGTGCCCCTGGTGAACTGTTACACTCCTTTATAGTCACAAGTCCCGTTCAACATTATGTGTTTATTCAGACAGAAATAGATGAAATTATCATCCATTATTACTCTCCCGCAGAACCGCTGCTGCCAAGGATTCAAGCGGCAGCACCCGATCAACGCCGCCTAATTTTATGGCTTCCTTCGGCATGCCAAAAACGACACAACTCGCCTCATCCTGAGCAAAATTGAAAGCGCCGCCCTCCTTCATTTCCAACATCCCCTTAGCTCCATCGTCGCCCATGCCGGTCATAATTACACCAATTGCGTTCTTACCGGCATAGCGGGCGGCCGAACGAAAAAGAACATCTACTGAAGGACGATGCCTTGAAACCAGTGGTCCATCTTTCACTTCAACATAGTAGCGGGCACCGCTGCGTTTTAAGAGCACATGCCGGTTACCGGGGCCGATCAGGGCTCGTCCCCGGACTACGGTGTCCCCATCTTCAGCCTCCTTAACCGTGATCTTGCAGAGTGAGTCCAGACGCTTACTGAAAGCCGCAGTAAAATTTTCTGGCATGTGCTGAACAATAACAATGCCAGGAGTATCTGCCGGCATCGCCTCCAGGAAGTCACGAAGGGCCTCGGTCCCGCCGGTCGAAGCGCCGACCACCACGATTTTCTCGGTGGTCTGGATCATGGACTTGCAGCTTGGCTTGGCAAGGACAACATCTGCGGTCAACTTAGGTTCCACGGAGATGGTCCGAGGCCTAAAAGGCCTTACTCTGGCCTGGGCTGCCGCTTTGACCGTATCGCAGATCAGAATCCGGGATTCCTCCAGAAACTGTTTGGTCCCGACCCGAGGCTTGGGGATGATGTCAACGGCACCATACTCCATGGCCTTCACGGCAGTCTCGGATCCACTGCCGGCCAGGCTGGAACACATCACCACCGGAATCGGGTGCTGACTCATGATTTTTTTTAAAAAAGTAAGCCCGTCCATTCTCGGCATTTCGACATCCAGGGTGATGACATCGGGCACTTCTTCACGAAGCCTTTGGGCGGCGACAAAGGGATCCCCGGCTGCCGCCATGACTTTGATACCAGGGTCTGACGACAAGATCTCAGTCAGGGTCTGACGGACCACGGCGGAGTCATCGACAATCAACACTTTTATCTTTTTAATCATAAAGTAACATCACAATGATTTTGCGTATTATAGGCAAGAGTCTTTGGCATGGAATTTTTTCAGAAAAACTTCACCGGTGTAAGACTTAAATAAGAGCTTGCGGCCTTGCCCCCCCCCCACATCGGAGGCGGTAAGGCATAAACCAGCCTCTTCGATACGCCGCAGGGCAGCGTCGACGTTCTTGTTGCCGACTCCATGGTTGCCCTTGCAAAACATATCGGCTCCACCAAAGAGTTTAGTCACGATCTGACTGTGCTTGATGGCCCGCCGATCAAAATATACTAACATGCGACTGAGGGCTTGATCGACATATTTTAAATCTTGCTCCCCAGCACTTTGAGGAAATACGGCGTGGCAGATCGCCCCCAAGCAGGATTGCGGGTCATACAGAATTATGGCTACACAAGAGCCCAGGATGGTGGTGACAATTGTTGGTTTGCTCAGAAACGCTATTTCTCCGGGTTTGAGGAATCTGGCGGCGAGAGACAAGGAGCCTGTACTCATGCCAGTCTCCGGAAGATTGTCGATGCTTCTTGGATCAACGGCACCTTATACCCCATAATTGACTCGGAGTGGCCAAGAAAAAGATACCCGTCTGGGACCAGATACTGACAGAGCCGGTTGATGACCATCTCTTGAGTCTCTTTATCAAAGTAGATCAGCACATTACGACAAAATATTACCTGCTGCCTGACCGGCATTCTGAAATCATCATGCATGAAGTTCAAACGCCCAAATCGGACAAGAGCCCGCTGCTCTGGTACGATCCTCACCATGCCCAGGTTCGGGCCTTTGCCTTTGAGCAGGTATCGTTTCTTCATATCCATGGCAATCGGATGAACTTTGTCTTCGCTGTAGATGGCACGTTTGGCGATCTCAAGAACCTTGGTGGAGATATCTGACGCTGTGATTTCGAAAGAAAAGCCACGGGCGGAATTACTGTGCCGATAGTCACTCAAGACCATGGCCAGGGTATATGGCTCCTCTCCTGTGGAACAACCAGCACTCCACACTCGACAGTGTTTTTCACCTCTGGAAATAAGACTAGGCAGCACAGTACCGGTTAGATAAGCGAAATGAGCTGGTTCCCGGAAAAAATCGGTTTTATTGGTGGTGACCGTGTCCATCAGGGGGATCAGTTCCGTTTTTTGCCCCTCTGCACTGAAGAGAAAATCGCAATAGGCAGCGAACGAGGTAAGCCCCAAGATCCGCAGTCTTTTGGTTAATCGACCCGAAAGCATGGTCCGTTTGGACTCAGGCAATTTAATCCCCAACTTTGACTGCAGGAATGTGCTTAGGCGGTCAAAATCGGCATCGGAAAAATCCATTATGCTTGGTAATCTCTTGTTGGAATTAAACCTGGTAGTGGGAGGTCAGGTATTGTGAAGGAAATTTGACGGGGAAAAGACCCTGAGACTGCTCCCCGCCAAAGAGAAACTGGCTTTAGTACCGCTCAAAATCCTCATCAAGGTGATCATGGCCTGAGTTCATTTCGAGAGAAATTCCCTGCCGCTCATTTGGGGACTTCCCGGAACTTGAGGAGCTGGCAGCTCCTTTGTGGTGCGTTGAAGTGGCACTGATGTGGGAAATCGCGGCGTGCTTTTTCTGGGAACTCCGCTGACTTTTTGCTGGACCTCGATTTTGGTGTTTTCTGGTATGGGTCTCGTCTATCTTGAAGAAGGAGATTGTTGACTGGAGTTGATCCGCCTGGGAGTTCAACTCTTCGGCAGTGGCCGCCATCTCCTCGGAGGCTGCGGCATTCTGCTGGATTACTTGGTCGAGTTGCTGGATAGCCTTGTTGACCTGTTCGGCGCCGGTGTCTTGTTCTTTGCTGGCGGCGGCTATTTCTTGAACCAGTTCGGCAGTGCGTTGGATATCAGGCACCATCTTGCCGAGCATCTGTCCCGCCGTTTCAGCAACATGAACAGAGCTGGCCGAGAGTTTACTGATCTCGGCGGCGGCGTTCTGGCTGCGCTCGGCGAGCTTACGCACTTCGGAGGCTACAACAGCAAAGCCCTTGCCGTGTTCTCCGGCCCGGGCTGCTTCTATTGCCGCGTTCAAGGCCAGGAGGTTGGTCTGACGGGCAATCTCTTCAATAATGGAGATCTTACTGGCGATATCCTTCATAGCAGTGACCGCCTCTGCCACTGCCTTGCCGCCTTCCTTAGCGTCTTCGGCAGACTTGATGGCGATCTTTTCGGTCTGGATGGCATTATCGGCATTCTGGCGGATATTAGCGCTCATCTCTTCCATCGACGATGATGCCTCCTCAGCTGCGGCCGCCTGTTCAGTGCTCCCTTGGCTCATCTCCTGAGAACTGGAGCTAAGTTGTTGAGAACCGGAGGCAACATTATCGGCCGCCCCTCGGACATTGACCATAATCTCGCGCAGTTTAATAACCATGGTCTTGATCCCGCTCAATAAGTCGCCCATCTCGTCCTGTCGGTCGGCATTAACTTGGAGGTTAAGATCACCATCCGCGAGGCGCTGATTAAGCGCTAACCGCCTCGTTCAACGGAGTGACAATACTGCGAGTAATGAGAGTGGCAATGATGCCGGCAGCGATCACGCCCAGCAGCGAGAGGATAATAGCGATAACCATGGCAGTGGCACGGGCCGTGTCAAAAGCCGTGTCACCCTCTATCATCTTGCCCCTGAACAAGGTAATAATTTTCTCCAGAGATTCATCCATTTCAATCAGTTTCTCGTCAAGCTTACCGTCCAGTTCTTGTATTTTTTCGGTATCCTGAACCCCTTTTTGGGCCTCTTGCTTATGGACGGCAATAAGTTTGGCCAAAGGCACGACAGTGGCGGAGCGGGCCAAGTCAATCTTATCATCAAGGACTCGGATCTGCGCAAGGTCGGCCATGTCACCCTGGCTCAGCAGCGGCAGCATCTCATCCTCGAACAGGGCGATAAAACCGCCGTAAGCCTTAATGAACTCATCGGCCCAGATTTTCTCCTCGCCCAAAATGGCAATATCCCGGACCTCTTCCATCGCCTTGAAGCTCTCGGCCTTAGCCGCGTTAAATTCCTTGCGGCTGGCGGCAAGGTCGCGGTTAATCACAGCATCGGCGATGATGGCATAGAGATCAGAGACGCCCGCCATTGCCTGATTCAGAGTTAAAGTATTGGCAAAGATCACATTGACATCAATACTCTGTTCCAGAATCGGCAGCATCTCATTTTCGAAGATACCAAGATAGGCGTGGTAGGCCTTGTCCACTATCTCGGCCTCTGCCTTCTCTTCAGCGGTATCAACTAAAGTTCGAAGCTGGGCCATGTCTTTTTCGACCTGGATCTTCAGCTCAGCAAACTCCTTCCTGGTCTCGTCAAGGTGGCGGTTGATTACTGCGTTTGCCATGATCCCATACGATGCGGTCATTCGTTCCATAATTGCACCGGTTTCAACTACTTCGACAGTCAGAGCCCCCCCCTCATCTTGTAATTTAGCAAGACGCTGCATTGTGAAAAGCTGGTAAAGAATGGCTGCACCCAAGAGCAACACAACACCGACAAACCCTATCGTCAACTTCTTACCCACCTTTAAATCCGTAAATCGCATGGTTTCCCTCCCTAAAATGACCGGTTATGGTATCCCCGTGAGCTAATCGCAGGTTCACTAAAATGAATTATTTGTTAGTCCAAAGCCCTGGCACTACTTAACTGCCGGTTCGACCATCGTGGCAGTGGTCCCAATCAGGTCCATTTCCTCAACCGAAAACACCTTATCTATATCCAGAATCATGATGAAAGTGTCGCCGGTCTTGCCCATGCCTTTAATAAACTCGGTGTTGAGTTTGGTGCCGATCTTAGGCGCCGGCTCAATCTGGCTCGGTTCCATATCCAACACCTCTTGCACTGAATCGGCTAAAGCGCCAACAATGGTAGTCTCTCCGTCCACCGTAATCTCGGCGATAATGATGCAGGTATTGACCGTTTTTTCGGTGCTTGATCGCCCGAATTTCAAGTTCATGTCCATCACCGGCACCACGCTACCGCGAAGATTAATGACCCCGCGCATGAATGGCGGTGTTTGCGGCACCTTGGTGACGGCGCTAAAATCCAACACTTCACGGACCTTGCCAATTTCAATGGCAAAGATTTCTTCCCCGAGTCTGAAAGTCAGGTATTGATTGGTCTGGTTGCTTCCTTCGTCCCCCATCCTCTTCCCTCCCTCTGTGGGCATATCGTTTATATTTAAACCGTACCGCTATATGGTTTTAGCTGTAGCGGCCAAGACGAGCTGAGGGACATCGAGAATCAACGCCACCGACCCGTCACCCAGGATAGTGGCGCCAGAGATGCCTCGCACATCGCGGTGCAACGGGCCAAGGGTCTTGATAACCGTCTGGTGCTGACCGATAACATTATCGACTACAAAACCGACCTTGGTATTGTTAACATTAGTGATCACAATCTGCTCAATCTCAGGTAGTTCACCACCAATGCTGAAACTTTCCCGTAAAGGGATGTACGGCACTAGATGACCTCGAACATTGACCATATTTCGGCCATGGCTCTTTTGTGCCGAATCCCTACTCAGCTCAATGCACTCTTCCACCACACCTAAGGGGAGGACAAAGCTTTCCTCACCGATCTTGACCAGCAAGGACTCAATAATTGCGAGCGTCAGCGGCAGTCTGATCCTGACTACGGAGCCGAGTCCTGGCTCGCTGCTGAGCTGAATCGAGCCGCGCAGCGACTCGATGCCACGTTTTACAACATCCATACCAACTCCCCGGCCCGAGACATTAGTAACCGTCTTGGCGGTAGAGAATCCGGGCATGAAGATGATCTGGTCGATCTCCTGATCAGTTAAGGTGTTGGCGCTCTGCTCAGAAATCAGTCCCTTTTCAATGGCCTTGCGCCGCAAGGCTTCTCGATCCAGGCCGGCGCCGTCATCGATGATTTCAATGATAACCGAATCCCCCGAGTGAATGGCTGAGAGATGGACCGTTCCTTGACTGGTCTTACCAGCCGCCACTCGAGTTGCCGGCATCTCAATGCCATGATCAATGCTGTTGCGGATAAGGTGAACAAAGGGGTCGTTTAATTTTTCGATAACGGTCTTATCCAGTTCCGTATCCTCACCCTCGGTAGTCATCACTACTTCTTTGCCGAGTTCCCGGGAGAGATCACGCACCAACCGTTTGAACTTCGAAAAAATCGTGCCGATGGGCATCATCCTGATCCCCATAGTGTTATCTCTTAACTCGCCGGTCAACCGTTCGACCTCCTCGGCGATGGCATGCAGTTCTGGATCCATGCCCTCCTCTGCCCGCTGGGAGAGGCGGGCCTGCACGGTCACCAGTTCGCCGACCAGGTTAACCAGTCCATCCAAACGGATGGCATCGACCCGGATACTGCTGGTGGTAGTGTCCTGCTGAGTTTTAGCCCTTACATCCTTAACATGTTGTTGCTCCACCAACGCCGCATCCAGGGAGTCTTTCGAGATGACCTTCGTCATTACAAGCACTTCACCGATCCTTTTTTGGGCTTGGAGCATTTTGCCCATAACCTCTTCAGAGACATCACCCCGCTCGACCAGGATTTCGCCGATTTTCTTGGGGGTACCGATGTCGTCAAATGACGCGCCAGAGTCAATAACGGCAATAGTAAGTTCACAAAGATCTTCTACAAAAATGAAGATGTCGCGGATGGGATCAATTCCCTGGTCTGAGGTCAGAATAATATCCCAACAAAGGAAACAGCCCTCAGGGTCAAGATCCTCCAGTTGTGGCACATGGTCAGTACGGGCGATGATGCTGCATGTTCCCAGCTCCCTGAGTTCATTGAGCAGGAGAACAGGGTTGGTTCCGGAGCGGAACAGATCTTGATGGGGTTTGAAGCGAATTCGATAAGTAGCCATCTCTCCGGGCGAGACCGAAACAGGTGAAACCGGATGTTTTTCAATGACCGGATTAGCTGCCTGCTGAGGAGGGGGCTGACACTGGTTGCGGAGTGCGGAAAGCTCATGGATAATCCTGGCTGATACAGCCGTATCCACCGACGCGCCTGAGACCGAGGAATCAAGCATCGCACGTATCTGATCGCGGGCTGACAGAGACAGGTTGATTAATTCCGGGGAGACCGCCATCTTCCCTTCCCGCACCAAGTCATATATTGTTTCTACCTCATGAGTAAATGAGGATATATCGGTAAAGCCAAACATGGCCCCTGAGCCTTTGATCGTGTGCATAGCACGAAAGATCCGACCAATCAGCTCTTTATCGGCAGGGCTCTCTTCGAGTTCCAGAAGGGATGTCTCAAGCTCAGCTAAAAGTTCATACGCTTCTTCGCGAAAGACGCTTTTGGAATCGTCCATAGTTTGGTCTCTTCAGGATAACTAAGGTTAGTATTTCTTCTCAGCCGATGAGTTTTTTGACAACGGCGAGCAGTTGCTCCGGCTTGAAGGGTTTGACAATCCAGCCGGTAGCGCCCGCCGCCTTACCCTCCTGCTTTTTGCCGTCTTGGCTTTCAGTGGTTAAAAGCACGATGGGGACAAACTTATTGGCCGCCGTAGCCCTGACTGCGCTCGTCAATTCAATACCGTTCATATTGGGCATATTAAGATCAGTGATGATCATATTAACTTTAGCGGAGTTCAATTTACCTATTGCGTCCACCCCATCTACTGCCTCAATCACATCATACCCCGCCGACTTCAGGGTGAAGCTCACCATCTGCCGCACACTTGCTGAATCATCCACTGTCAAGATCATTTTTCCCATTACAGATATCCTCCGGCTAATAAGCACCCCATCTCGGGATGGATGGCACATTTTTTTTCACGGCACAGGCCTGCCAAGCAGGTTACGTCTTGAAATTGTTTGTTGTGTTTCATGGCCAGGCTCATCTTTAAGCCCAACGACATGGCCGTTTGATGAGCGGCACAGAAAAGTTGCAGACACGATAAATCTACCTCCGCATCATTCTCTAGTTCAATGACGATTTCAGGAGCGGCATTCAATGCTTGCGTTAGCGCCTCTTTTAACTCGGTGGCGAAACCTAACGTAAGTTCGCCGCTTAGTTTCAGTCTGACCATATCCTGGCCTTCGTGTCCCATGCTCCATTTCATAGATACTTTCCCTTTAGGCAGAGTGAGATGTCAAGCGTAACGTTGACATCTCAAAAAAATTCAATATTGTCATCAAGCGTATCTTGATCCTTCTTCTTGGCTGGGGCGCTGGGGGAAAACAAGACATCTTCTTCAGTCACGGTCTTGTCCCCACTGGTTGTGGAGTCCTCGTTGTTATCGATCCCGAGGAAAGCGGCGTGCAGTTCACGTTCCTGATCTGTCGTGTAGAGCTGCATAAGACTGATGGCATCTTCATCGAGTTGGTGCTCATTGAATTGCTGCCCCCATTTCGCCATGGAGTCGGCAATAGTCGAGAGTTGCTGGTGATGGGAAGTCAGTTCCTCGGCCAATCGGGGCAAAAATTCAAGATCATCGTTGGCGGTTGTAATTACCCTGCGCAAATCCCCCGCTTCCGTAGCGCAATCCTCTGCTTTCTTATTGAACAGAGTCAGGGCGTTGGTGATGCCAGTGATGGCCTGATCAAGCTGATCACCATGGACGCGAGAGGTCCCGGCACTGCTGTCTTCTGTCTGCAACTGCTTTACTGACTGATCAATAGTGCGATGGACTTCGCTTACCTCTTTAACAAAGGTATGGGCTTGGTCAGCCAAAGACTTAGTCTCCTGGGCAAGCACATCCAAGGTGCGTCCGGTGGTCCCTAGACTCGCTGCCTTAATAATGGCGTTAAGGGCTTTGAGCTGCATCTCAAAACGGATGTCTTCTATGCTTTGCATATGATGATTCAAGCGGCCAACCATAGTACTGACTTGGTTGGCGCTAGCGCGAAGCTTGTCAATCATGGTTGAACCATCTGCCATGAGGTGGCTGAGTCGTGACAGTGCGTTTTGCAAAAAAAACAGCGAGTCCTCTTGGCGAAGATTGATGGGACCTGGCTCATCGCTATGGCTGCGGACAAGGGTTGTGAAACTCTGACCAAGAGACTCGACGCTGTGATCGATAGCCAGAAAGGCAGAGTGACTATGCTGCCCGGCATCATCAATCTCCTCAATGATCCGTTTGATTTGGCCGCATTGCAAAGTCACGATCCTCCAGGCTCCAGCCAGCATCTTATCATGATCTTCATTGGTCGCGTTGCCGCCGGACTCGTTTAGAGTCACAGTCACTGTGGTTAATGCTTGGACGATATGCTCAATGCGTTGACTCATACTGTCATGAAGCTGGATTTTAATAACAATTTTACCAACTTGTCCTGAAATTTCCTGTGAATAAGAGGAGGCTTCCCCAAGGGTTGCCATGACCTTTCCGGTTATCTGCTCAATCTGTTCAACCGCCTCGGCGACAGCGCGCTCGGCATCCGTCGCTAGTGATTCCAACAGGTTAAGGTCATTAGTAATACCGCTGCGAATATCCTGCTGGATGCGCTGCATTGAGTGGCAGTCATCGGCAATGCCGGTAGCAACTTGGGAGATTGTGTCGGCCAATTGCACCACCTCTTTTGCCATCATCGAAAACATAAGGACTGACTCAGGGGCATGTGCACATTCCACACCGAAATTGAGACCAATAAGCCGAAGATACAAACCTATCTTCTCAAGGGAGCCGGTCTGGGTGATCAGGGTGGAGAGTTTGTTAAAGATGGAGTCAACTGCCGCAAGATTGGTTCCGATGGACTGACGTCCTTCACGAAATTCAGCCAAGCACTCTTCTGCGAGGCCGCGCAGGGTAACTAACACGCCGCTCTCCGGGTTTCCAATCGGGTCAACAGCCTGGTAAATAGTATCAGTCAGTTCTGCTGCTTTGGAATAGAGAGTTTGAAGAGAGTTTCCGAGTCCAATAAAATCTGGCTCGACTCGATGACTGATCGGACGATGGTTATCAAGGAACTGCTGAATTTGATCGGCAATTTGTTGCGGCGTCGGTGGCATGCGGATTACGTATTCATAGAGTAGGTTTTTCTCTCTGCTGGCTTTGATAAGTGAATCATAAGTGTAAATACTCAGTTTAGTCTGGCAGAATGTTTTTCCACTGTCAATTTTTTTTAGCTATCAACAAGAGAGAAAATTGCAATCTACCGAAAGACAGATCGCTTTTGGATCTTAAAGGACGTGACAGGGATCGTTCACCAAGGGGAGTCTAGCGTAAATACGGGATATCAGCCCCACCTCTTATACCTAAAAGGCTGCATCCAACGGTACGAAAGTGACAGATGTCAACTGGCAGAAGGAACTGGAGATGAAAAATAAGCGACTGAAGATCTAAGCTGATCTCAGCATGACACCCCGTGTCCGCAAGGAGGGAATTGAAAAAAGTTTAAACCAGACAGAAAAACTGGAACTGGCAGACAGTACCAGCCTGACAGTGAAACTCCAAAGAGGCGAAGAGTAGCTCTGACTGCTCGACGCCTCTTGACAACTGATAAGCAGGGCTTGTTATTCGCTCAACCCCAAGGCCTTCCTTTTTTGCCTGATCCGGGTATCAATAAGTTCGGCTGCCATGAAGGGGTCAGGTTCAATGCCGAAGCAGGCCCCAAGGAGCGTATCGAGTCCTTCGAGGACCAGATTAGTCACCATGGCGGACCCGGTAATATTGGGAGGATGACCGAGGTGGGTATAAATGCCTGAGGCAACACAGTACGTGCCAATGGCGGCGGCTTTTTCGGAATACCATTCCGGCGATGACCCAGCAAGCGGCAGATCGGAAATATCCACACCAAGCTCGTTGGCAAGAAGTGCTGCAAGCTGCAGAATTCGCGAATTATCTATGCAGCTGCCCATATGCAGTACCGGCGGGATACCTAACGCACCACAAACCTCTCGCAGTCCTGGCCCCGCCATCTCGATAGCCTCCGGCACTAACAACCCGGCCTTGCCGGTCGCAGTGGTGACGCATCCTGTCACCAGCACCAGAATATTCTTTTTAATCAGCTCCTTGGCCAGGTTGACATTGCAGTAATCCTGCTTGTATTTAGGATTATTGCAGCCGACAATGGCAACCGCCCCCCTGATTTTCCCTGCCTTGATCGCCTCGATGAGTGGCATCAGAGTGCCACCCAGCGCCGCTAGCAGGACCTCATTTGAAAAACCGGTGACCAGCTCAATCGGCCCTTGGGGGATCTCGACTCGATTGTTATTCCGTAAGGGAAAACGCTCAATAGCCATACGCACAACCTTCTTCGCCTGCGCCAAACCGTTGTGCAGCTCAAACTTGACGTGCTCGGCCCCGGTAAACTTCGCCTTATCTGCGGTGGTAACCATCTTGGTATGGTAACAATTGCCGACAGTTACCATACTTGGCATAATGCACTGATAATCAACAACAATGAGTTCCACAGCACCGGTGACAATAGCCAACTCGGTCATCAGATGGTTTCCTGCCATCGGAATCCCTTGACGCATCATCAGCTCATTGCCCGTACAACAAAGCCCTGCCAGATTGATCCCGGTAGCCCCTTTTTCCTTGGCCAAGGCAATGAGTTCATGGTCGTTGACCGCTTCGACAATCTTCTCCGAGACAATGGGATTGTGGCCATGGACCAAAATATTGACCTGATCCTCTTTGATCACGCCAAGATTCACCTTAGACTTCCTGGGGCTTGGCGTACCGAACAGAATATCTGAGATCTCGGTAGCGATCATCGAGCCTGCCCAGCCATCGGCCAGGCAGGTGCGGGCACTATGGAGCATGGTATTGGCCGCGTCGTTATCACAACCCATATGGGTGCGGTGCATCATTTCCGCAATCTCCCGATCAACGCCACGTGGGGTAATCCCAAGATTTCTCCAAATCTGCTTTCGCTTTTCAGGGACCCGGCACGCAAAAGAGAGCTCAGCACGCAAACTCCCGTAATTGGTATAAAATTCCTCACTCAAATCTTTGGCAACATCCAGGACTGCTCGCCCCTCGGTACTGACACCCAACTCATTGGCAATTCGGATCAGTTTGGCCTCATCCTTGATGGCATAATCCTTGGTCAGCCCGTGCGCCACAGCATGCAGGGCCTCAATACAGTCTCGGCCATGATCGGAATGCCCCGCAGTACCTCCAGCCACAAAACGGCCAAAGTTTCGGGCAACAACAACATCGGCATCGGCGCCGCAGACCCCAAGAGGGGCCTTCTTGCTGATCCGACACGGCCCCATGGTGCAGTTTCGACAGGAAAGTCCGCTTTCGCAGGAGGTACAATGGGGTGTCTGATGCTCCAAACGGTCCCAAGCAGTCTCAACCCCATCTCGTTCCGCCTTTCGCAGCATCTGCCGAGCATCATCCCAAATCGATTTCTCTTCAATAGGTTTCTTTGCTGTTGCCATTTCATTCTCCTTTGGTGCAGGATTTCACAATTCAAAAACACAAAAACACTCTCTAAAAAAATTCCGCCACCCGATATCAATCGAGCCAATTATTGCAAAAAATATCATATCGTCTAACTGCCGGGAAATCAATGGCCAGAAACAGGTTCAAGGGTCATTAAGAGGGGAGGGTTGAGAACAAGAGGGACCAGTGGTGTAATTACTAAAGAAAAGAAGGGACCACAAAGAACAGAGTGTGATCAAGATGGAGGAGATGAGACTTTGCTCATGACGAAAAGATTGAATTAAGATAGCCCATGAATAAATTGCCGAATCTGGTCTTGCTGGGAACTATCAGGATTATAAAATATAGCACCTATCGTTTGTGTCGTAACTCCCATGGGTTGAGAAACACCCACCTTTCCTACACGAGCGATCTTAAATTGCAAATCTGGAATTGATACCTTGTTGACCTTGTTCAACAACATGGCTTTCCACTTTTTAGATGTTGGCTGGTGGTCCATATATGTAATTGCTAATCCATTATCACTGATATCAACAACATGGCCTATCTGGCCATCACAAACAAAAACTGAATTATCTTTTATGGCATATCGATAATGCTTTCTTCTCTCGACAGCCGCTTCATCCTTACTTTTTCCGCAAAATTTATTAAGCAAATCGAATAATCTCTCCAACTCGAAAGGCTTTGGAATAAATTCATCCATCCCGGCTCGAAGCATGATTCCCCGATCATCGATATTGGCGGTAATACCCACAACCGGAATTCTTGTACCCATTCTTCGCGCGTGAAGAGCGGAGGCAAGTTCCGGGTGAATTGCAAGAGAGTGGTGATCACCCTGTTCACAGGCGCGTAAGAATTTCACCGCGGTTAATCCATCCATCTCCGGCATCCTGGAATCCATCAAAACTATGCCGTAATCATCCTGTGCGAGGAGACGCAAGGCTTCCAGACCGTTTTTCGCTACGGTTATCTTGTGACCGCTTGATTCAAGAATTGACCGAAGCAGGTCTTGAATAAACAGTTCATCATCCACCACAAGTATTTTTATCGAAATATTTTTCATTAAACTGAGCCTCTTGCAAAATAAGCGTCGTGACGCGGGGTGACAAAAAATCTCCTGCCGATTTTTGACCTGTCGCTGACTAGTTCAGGTCGCAAAAAAACTTATTTGTCTGTTTTTTCGTTAATATTACTGATTTCTGGGCGCATT